>BQJX01000298.1 GCA_021604925.1 Gemmatimonadota bacterium | reverse complement strand
AGCGCTCTCCAAGAGGGTGATCTCCTGATCTACGACTCGAACAACCCTGTTGGCTTCACCCGGCTCGGCGTCGGTACCGAAGGCCAGGTCCTGACCGTCCAGTCCGGCGTTCCGGTCTGGGCATCACTCCCCGCATGACAGAAAGAACCAACGACGTGGCGCGCAAGAAGAAGACGAACAGCCGGCGCAAGCAGCATCCGGCGAAGAAACGACCCGCAGCGAGGATCGAGATCCCGGAGCGGGCGCACAAGAAGCTGGAAGCCCTCGTGCAGCAACGTAACCAGGCCAACGCGGAGCTCGCGTCTCACATCGACACGACCTACGCGGCCCTCAACGTTCCGGACGGGTACCTGATCTCGCCGGATCTCAAGGCGTTCGTGAAACCGGAGGAGAAAGAATGACGGCACCTGCAGAAGTGATTGTGATCCCGAAGGACCAGTACACGGAGAGCACGCTTCGCTGCCCGGGATGCCGGCGGTGGATCGGGTTCGACCCGAAGGATGTCGCGGAGGACGGAACGCTCGAGGTGCGCTGCCCGTACGGGGCGCGACCGAAGGACGACGGCCGCTGCGAGTTCAAGGGCAAGGTCCGACTCGATGGATGGGTGAAGCTCTACTCGTTCAAGGGGATCAAGACGACGGCCTCCGAGCAATCATCGGAGTCGGATGACTGAGTGGGTCAAGCTCCTCACTGCTCTTGCTGGAGCCGGCGGTCTCGGAACCGTGGCGGTGAAGTCGATCTTGTCGTGGAGGAAGAGCCGCGAGCAGGTTCGGATCCGTCGGGTTTGGGCGAGTGTCGTTG
This sequence comes from Gemmatimonadota bacterium, assembly GCA_021604925.1. Taxonomy (GTDB): domain Bacteria; phylum ARS69; class ARS69; order ARS69; family ARS69; genus BQJX01. The sequence goes on along the minus strand of BQJX01000298.1, from coordinate 3,795 downwards.
ACACCTCCAACGCGCTTCGTGCCGCGGTGAACCGCTGCGGATGCTGCCGGGTCTTACTGATCGAGTCCACCAACGGGGGTGGCGTCCCGGGTCCAACCAACCCGGCGAAAGTCACGGTCCTGTACGACGCGACCGACGGGAAGACTCGGTCCATCGCCGGCAAGTGGGTCGAGGTGAAGCCGGACCATCAATACTCCGAGCTGCTTCGAGATCTGTCGCTCGACGACGGTGTCGTTCACTTGGTAACCGAGGACCTTGAGCCCGGAGACCTGAAGACCCTCTACCAGGCCGACGAAGTCGAGCAGAGCTACGTCTACCGGCTCGCGGCGACCGAGCGCGAGATGATCTACGTCAGCTACAACTTCCCGCACAACGAAGAGCTCTCTCCAAAGCAGGTCGACGCCATTCGCGAGACCCGACTTCGGATCGACCAGATCGTTCACGAAAACGACGAGACGTACCGCAAAGCGGTCCTCTAGACACTGAAACGAGACAGATGCGAAGAACCCTACCGATCCTCATCACAGCCCTTCTCCTCCCAGGCTGCGTCGCCTGGCAGTCCTCCTTCGACGACCTCGAGCGGGCGAACGCTCGCCAGTTCGACGAGCTTCGCCAGGAGCTCGCGAAGTCCGACGGCGCGATCGCCGAGGCGAACCGGGTCTTCCAGGAGAAGCTGGTCGAGGCCGTCGGCGCTGTGCGGTCGGAGACTCTCGACTTCGCGGCGGAGCTCGAGAAGCGGGTCCTCGGAACCGTCAACGATCGGATCTCCGGGCTGATCACCGCGGAGGAAGCGGAGGATCTGGCGGCGGCAGCGCGCGAGGAAGCGGTCGCGTCCCAAGCCTCGCAGCTCGAGCAGCTGCGGAAGGATGTGGCAGACGCCGAGAAGGCGCGCATCGCGGAGGAGGCGCAGGCGCGGAAGGACGCGGAGGCCGCGGCGAAGGTAGCGGCAGCCGAGGCCAAGGTTGAGGCGATCAGGATCGCCGGCGAGAACGCGGACAAAACCAAGGCCATGGTCGCTGCGACTGCGGAACTCGCGGTGTCGCGGATCCTCGGTTCGGAGACTGGAGCGAAGCTAGTCTCGGACGTGATCCGCGACTCGGGCGCGGTCACCGAGGACCGGCTCGCGAGCGAGCTGCCGAAGGCGATCAACGAGTACCGCAGTCAGCAGGGGAAGGACGAACTCGATCCGAGCACCGCGGCCCTGATCGCATCGATCCCGGGCGTTCTCGCAGCGCTCGGGCTGGGTGTCAGGAAGCTGACGGAAGAGAAGCGTTACGCGAAGAAGATGGCCGAGCGGTCCGGGCAGCCTCCGCCGGCGGCGGGGTGATCTGCTCACGTTTTATTGGAGGTTTTCAATCCATATCGGATGCGCGGCCACGGTTCTGTGGTAGGATCTCCTTCGTGTCTTGACAGGAGGCGCCAGTGAGGAGCTTGGACGAGGTGATCTCAGATTGCACGCTACGGCTGGCGAAGGCGAGATCCGCACTCGAGGAGGCTGAGGCCTTGGTCGAGGAGCGGGCGAAGGAGGTCGAGTTCCGCGATCGAATGCTCCGGGAGCTCGAGGCGCAGGTCTCGAAGGCCGGCACGGCTGCTGTCAGCATGGAGAACTTGCCGATGTCGAACGGCAAGCCCGTCCGGTGGGCGGTGATCAAGGTTGCGTGCGACCACCTTCCCGGCGACGTGGTAGCGATGTCGGATGTCGTCGAGAAGGCGGAGGAGCTCTTCCCCGACTACGACGTGCGGCCTCGCTACCTCTCTCGAGACATGACGCGCAGGTCTGAGCTGTGGGAGCCGACCGGGAAGCGAGGGCTCTGGAGATGTCGGTGGAAGGCCGATGGTCAGCGCAGCGAAGAGTCTCAGCTAGCGCAGGCCCTCGACTCGTTACTGCGCAAGAAAAAGGGCGCTAGCGAGCTGTAGCCCGCAGCGCCCTAAGGACTTCCGAGACCCCGACTCGTGGTCGGGACCAAGGGGTGGCATTCTCTTGGGTGAGGGTTCGATTCCCTCCGGGGTCTCACGTTCGCCTCAGCGGAAGAAAGCTCGCGGCCAGGTGTGAACTGGCCGCTTGCTCGTTAGCCGGGGTCGCGGGTGGTCCGCGGTCCGACAATCAGACTTCGGCCGGAGGCCGAAACCAGCAATACTCAATGCTAGGTTATCGACTCCGGCCGCCCCTTTCAACACATGGAAGGAGCCGCGAATGTCGAACTCGACGGGGCAGACTTGCCCTCGGTCGGGGATCTACCGCGGTAACTGCCACTGCAGCAAGGAGATCGCCCTCTCCCGGGGCGAGACGTTCCCGCCTTGCTCAGGGTGCTACCGAGCGGTCACTTGGATCCTCATTCGACCGACTCGCTAGGGCTGCGCAGCGGCGCCCAGATTGGTTCTCCTCGAACCCTCTGATCGCGCTCGCTGAGTAGCCACAAAGGAGCCCCCGGATCCGGTGAAGCTGGGTCTCGGGGGCTTCGTTTGTTGCCCACTCCAGGAGGTCGATCGCCCAGCTGGCGGCGGCGTAGCCGTAGTCGGTGAATCCGTCTTCGCGGTCGATCAGGAACGGGATCGAGTTCGGCGTTGCGGAGCCAGCGAGCAGTGTCGCGATTCGCGTGGATTGATCTGGCGAGCAAGAGCCGATGATGGCGATCGGGCGGACGCCGTTCGCGATGAGGTGGGCGGACTCCTCAAGTAGGTCGATCTTTGGTTCGTTCGACACGGTGGCGGTCTCCATTGGGCTGGGTCCGGGTGTCTTCTGGGTGCGAATGCGTGTATCAGATCCAGTTCTCGTCCGTGTCCGCCTTCGCCTTCTCTCGGATTGCCCTTCGTTCGCCAAGGTCTGCCAGGGTCTTGAACGGAGTTTTCTGTTCCGACTCAGCCTCGTGGGCGTACGAATGGTATCGAAGATTCTCTTCGATCTCCTTGGGGGAGAGCGGCTGGTCCTGCTCAAGTGAGCGGGATCGAAAAGCGCCGCGCACAAGGTTCGTCGCGTGATCGAGAATTGAGACCAGGCCTCCAATGCAGCGAGCATGATCGAGCCACTGTTCCTTCTCGCAAATCTGCGCGATCCAGTCGACGGCCTCCTTCGCTGTCCCGAACTCATCGAGTGGGATGTAGTAGCCGTTGCTCTTCTCTTCGATGACCCTGTTCTTGGGGTCGTAGGACCACGAGCCCCACTTCGGGTGAGTTACGTTCTGGCTGCTCATTCGGCCCTCCTTCGGGTGCTGCTTGTGTCTTGACACGATATCTGGGCTTTTCACAAGCACGGGGGCTCGATCGTAGCCGAAAGCGTGGCCGAAGAAAGAACGCCCCCAGGAGCGCGGCGGTCCTGGGATTTCAGGGATTTCAGGGATTTCAGGGATTTCAGGGATTTCCGCAGGACGCCTCCAGGCACCCAAGGCGGAGGGAGATCCGGCGTTATCCGGTCCGGAATCCGGACTCTAAGCCATTCGAATGAGGTCGCTTATGGAGATGAGAAAATCCGGTTTTTAATCCGGAAATCCGGTTTCGCGTCCGATCCGGACCTTGTGATTTCTCGTGATTTCTCGTGATTTCAGAAGCACGCCCCCAGGAGCGGGGTGGCCAAACACTCGCACCGGGGGCGTCGGGTTCTTCTTCGGGCGATCCCTGCGGGGGGTTGAGGAGAACCCCGCCGCCGACTCGGGCAGCGGCGACGGGGCCGGGGCGACCGCGCGCCCACTTTCTTCTACGGTTCGAGCTCCCGCTCCACCGCCTCGCTCTTCGGAGGGTCCGCACCAACGTACGTCACCAGGTTGTCCGTCAGCACCGCTACCCTCGCCCACGGACGCG
>BQJX01000297.1 GCA_021604925.1 Gemmatimonadota bacterium | reverse complement strand
CCAGAACCAGCGCAAGGCACACCCCGGCCACGGGAAGCCGGGGCGACCGGCGACCGGCGGAACGGCACCGGCGGATATCTGGCCGTGTCTCCATCACGAATCCTCGGCTACTCCGTCGCGACTCCCTGCACGGACCACACGCCCGGACCGTTGCCCTGCAGAGTGGTCTGCGCCGCGGCGTTTCCCATGATCAGGCCGTAGTCGTTGAAGTCGTACGAGTTGGGCGTGGTGTACCACTCGTTCACATCCATCGCGAGCGTGATCGTGACCGTGCCGCCAGCCGGAACAGCGAACCCGTGCCGCTCCGCGCCGGCATGCAGCTCCAGTTCCACTTCGAACGAGTAGTCGGTGCTCATGGTGGGGCCCGTGTGCGTGGTGAAGCCCACCGTGTCGACCGCCGTGGTTACGAAGTTCCCCTCGTGGCGCATGTAGTGGTAACCCCCGCCCTGCATCGCGGGCCACGCCATGCCGGCGGTATCCATGGCCGGGAACATGCCGGCATCGTTCAGCGCGTCGTTGATCCCGAAGCGGAAGTGCAGATGACTGTAGTCACCCGCCGGCACGTCGGTCAGCGTGAGGGTGCGGGTGGCGTCGTCCGAGTGGGTGCGGTAGTGGATCGCGTCCGCGCCGGCCTCGAAGTCACCCTCCGCGCGCGCCGCGGCCTCGACCTCCAGCTTGAAGTCCGACACGATGTACTCGAGGTTGGTCGTCCAGTACACGTTGCCGGCGGCGTTCATGTAACCGGCGTGCCCACTGCCCAGGGCCAGCACTTCCGCACCAGCCACCGCGTCCCACTGGATGACCACGGTTCCGGTCGCGGCGGGATCCGGCTCGGTGGCGTTGTCGTCACAGCCGGTCAGCAACAGCACCCCGGCAACCGGAAGCGCGATGGATCGGAACCCCCGGCGGATTGAACGAACACTCATGGAGAACTCCTGGGCCTGGCAAGCAGGCAACGTGGTTGGGTCGGACCGCCGGACCGCGGGGATGCGACCTGGACGAATGAGGTGAATCCCGAGCGGGGGGTAGTCCCCCATCATAGCCCAGCGGCACCCCCCAAGAAAGGGGGCCGCCGCTGAAATAGGGCGATGCGGCAATGGGGAGATGCCGCCCGGCCCCGGTGTTCGCCCGGGGGAGCGGCCCGGTCGGTCGAGCCGATCGGACCCGGGTGCGTGGGCGGGGCGGTTGACAACCCCGCGACCGGGCCGGACTCTCCGGACATGGAACCCTGGATGATGGCCGCCCTGCCGGCCGCGGGCCTGGCGTTGTTCGTCGCGATCGTGCTGGTCACGAAGCGCAACGACCGTGCGCGCACCGAAGCACTCGCGGATTGGGCGCCGCGGAACGGGTGGAGCGTCGGCGACCCGTCCTCGCTCCAGGGCACGCTGCAGGTCCCGTTGGTCCGGTCCCATCGGCGCGGCCGCTGCCGAAACCTCCTCACGAGAACGCACGACAGCGGCGAGCAGATGCTCTTCGACTACGACTACACCAGGAGCAGCGGCAACCACTCGCGCCACGTGCGACAGACCGCTTTCGCCCGCCGCGCCCGCGAACCGATTCCCGCGTTCGAGCTGCGCCCCGAGAACGTGGGCCATCGAATCGCCTCCATGTTCGGGTTCGCCGACATCGACTTCGAACATCGTCCCGACTTCTCGCGACGCTACCTCCTGCGCGGCAAGAACGAGGGCGAGATCCGCCGGCTCTTCGGTGTGGAGCAGTTTCGCTTCTTCGAAAAGGAGGGGCACTGGACCGTGGAGAGCGACGGCGAGTGGCTGATCGTCTACCAGTTCGCGCGACGTCGAGGCGTGGAGGAACTGCGCCCGTTTCTCGGCGAGGGGGAGAACATCGCGGCGCTGTTCCTGGGCGGTTAGAGACGCGCGTTCAGCAGAGGCAGCCAGCGCCAGGGGGCCGACTGGTTCCCGGCAAAGTTCAACAGCCCGAGTTGCACGCCGTGCAGTTCTTCCGTCCGGTTGAAGAGGGCAATGCTGAGTCCACGGGTTTCGAGGGACCGCACGTAGCCGGCGGCCGTGATTCCGCGGAGATCCTCCGCCTCCACCCGCCCCAGCGTTGCCTGCACGCCGCGAAGGTCGTCCACGCCGATCCCGAGCCCGGCCACCGTGATCCCGCGGATCTCGTCGGCGCGGAGCCCCAGCCCGGCCACCTGGATTCCGGTGGCGCGTCCATCCACTCCCATCCCCAGGCCCGCCACGTGTACGCCGGTGGCATCGTCGCCGACGTCGAACCCGATCCCCGCCAGCAGCACCCCGCGCGACCGTCCGCCCACCGCCAGACCCACCGGGCCGAACGCGATGCCCAGCTGATCCCCCCCGATCGCCATGCCCAGGCCGCTCAGCGTGAGCCCGGTGGCACCGTCCCCCACGCCCAGCCCGAGGCCGGCCACCGTGATCCCGGACACGCCGCCCTCCACGCCGCCGCCCAGCCCGGCGACCGAGACGCCCGCCAGATCCCCCGAAACGCCGAGTCCCAGTCCGGCCATCGTGAGGCCCCGCACGTCGCCATCCGCCCCCAGGCCCAGCCCGGCAAGCGTGAGTCCCCACACGTCGCCGCCCGCGCCCACACCCAGCCCCGCGCACTGGATGCCGCGGAGATCCTCATCCGCGCCGAGCCCCAGCCCGGCCAGGGTCACGCCGCGAAACCCCTCGTCGGCACCGGCCCCCAGGAGTCCGGCGGTCACCCCGTAGAAGCGCGCGGCGGCCGGCCCCACCAGTCCCAGCGAGATGCCGCGATGAACCGCCCGCGGACTCTCGCGAGGGACCCAGAGCGTCAGGTTGACGCCGTCCACGGAGCGGACGTCTTCGTCGATGAGATTGAGGCGGATGCCGGTGAACTCGGGAGAGTTGCCCAGGCCGATTCCGGTGTCGCGGGCGCCGAGCGTCCAGGAGCCGGCCGCGGCCGACGAGCCGGAAGTCGCCAAGCACAGAACGATGAGGAACCCGACCAGCGAGCGAGCCACCACGACCTCCGGTGAACGAGTCTCCCGTTTCCTACGGGGGCGCTCAGCGGAAAGTTTCGACCGCTACTTCTTGTCGCACTCGCGCCGGACGTCCTCCTGGACGACCCAGCTCTGCGGGCCCCGTTCGCGCTGCATCATCCTCCACTGGATCTCGCGGTACTCGTTGTCCAGGCAGTACCAGATGGCGGTCATGCGCAGCCGATCGCCTTCGCCCTCGTTCTTCCACTCGTCAGGTTCCCCGAGGCGGTCCACGAACGACTCCGGCGACATGGCGTCGTCATACTCGAGGGCGTCGCCGTACTCGCTGAAGCTGCGGTTCAGGCCGACGTTCGTACTGCCGCAACCGCTTCCCAGCAGCCAGACTGCCGCAAGGACGCCGACCACGATCGATCCGGGACTCCGACTCATACCAAGACTCCGTTCGCCAAGAGGTCCGAGAAAGATACCACGGGTTCCAAAGCGCCGTTCCCCCCCTGGGAACGGCCTGACGGCGTTCTGGGTACTCCGCGGCCGGCGGGCGAGGAACGTCGCGTGACAGACGGCCGAGACGGGGTCGGCCGGAGAGGGCGGTCTCGGGGTCGCGATGGCGCGGCGCGGGGTCGGACCGTCTCTTGCAGGGAAGCGACGGCAAGGGACGCGCCGGGGCGCGCCCGAGACATCCCGCTCTCCGGAAAGCCAAGCGGACGCCGTTGAGCATGGATCCAGGGTGCAGGGGCCCGCGCGGCGCGGCCCGGGTGGTCGGTCTGGGCGGCCTGATGCTGGCGCTCGCCGGGCTGGTCTGCGGATGGCGGCTCGCGGCCATTGCCAGTTCCACGGGGACGCCGCCACAGGAGGCGCCGCCCGGATGGATCTCCGACGGCCGCCCCACCCTGCTGGTCGTGGGGCGATCCACCTGTGCGGCGTGTCGGCGGGCCTTTGCGGATCTGCGGTCCGACGAGGACCTCCGTGCGGCCGGAGTTCGCATCGAAGCGAACGATCGTGTGTCGACAAACGATCGTTTGGAATGGGGGGCCGCCGCCAAGGAATGGTACCGCTCCATCGGCGCCGGGCCGGTGCCGGCGTACGTGTTGCTGGATGCCAACGGTGCTCCGCTGGCGATGCATCGCGGCTACCTGCTTCCGCACGATCTTCGCGATTGGGTCACGTCCACGCTGTTGCAGTCCCACGCTTTCCCTTGACCGGCGTTCGACTTCTCGCAACGATTGCGGCGGCGATGGATTCCGGGCAGCCCGGATTCCGGACACGGGGGCGGTGGAATGACGACGACGAACGCAACGATCGCGGCTCTGGGGATTGGCGCGGCCCTCGCACTGGCCGCACCCGCGCTTCGCGCCCAGGACCTGATCGTCGAGGGCTGCAATGAGCAGCTCGCCGGAGAGGTCGGCGTCTGGCAGGGCGTGGGCAATGTGGGCGAGACGATCGCGGTGCCGATCACGGTGCACGCCACCGGCCCCATCGATGCGTTCGTCCTCAACGTGGATCTTCCGCCCGGGGTGCTCAGCTACGTTCGCACGGATCGCGGGAGCCTGATGCCGCAAAGCGGAAGCACGCTGCGCGGCCACTTCTTCTCGGCCACGAATCAGGTGCGGATCGAAGGGATCATCAGCCAGGGATCCGCCATCCC
>BQJX01000296.1 GCA_021604925.1 Gemmatimonadota bacterium | reverse complement strand
CTACCAGGCACTGATGGGAAGCCTGTCGCTCGTCCAGACGTTCAAGCTCGTGGAGTGGGTCGCACTGGGCACGTTTCCGCTGCCGGTGTATCTGGGTATGCGCGCGCTGCGTTTCGATCGCGTGGCCGCGGTTTCCGCCGGGATCCTCTCGGTGTGGATTCGCACGAACTACCTCCACGGCCACGACTACGAGAGCTACGTGTGGCAAGGGCTCGGCCAGTACACACAGATCATCGGCGGCTGGTTCTTCCCGCTGGCGGTCGGCTACGGCTGCACCGCGCTCCGCGATGGGCGCGGCTACACCCGCGCGGCCGTCCTGCTGGCCGTCACGTTCCTGTGTCATCTCGCCGTGGGGTACATGGCCTACATCGCCGTGGGTCTCTACGCGCTGATCGCGCCGCGCGAGGCGCCGCGACGGCTGCTTCGTCTGCTGCTGGTGGCCGGCGTGTCGATCGCCGCCTCGCTCTACATGGTGATCCCGATCTTCCGCGACTTCGCGTTCTACAACGTCAGCTCGCTGGTCCCGAGCTGGAAGTACAACTCGTTCGGGCATGCCGTCATCTTCCCTTGGCTCTTCGGGGGCGACCTCTTCGACTTCGAGCGGCCGCCCGTGCTGACGCTCCTGGTCGGAGCAGGCCTCGTGGCGCTGTTGATGCGCTGCCGGCGGGAGTCCGAGCGGCTGCTGCTGGTGCTGTTCGTGTTCTTCTTCCTGCTGTACCTGGGACGGCCCACCTGGGGCTCGCTGCTGAACCTGCTGCCGCTGGGCAAGGGGTTCCACTTTTCGCGGGCCATCTTTGTGGTCCACGTGGTCGGCGTGATGGGCGCCGGCGTGGCGCTCTCCTGGATGGCGGGCGCCCTCGCCCGGCGCGGTCGATGGGGAGTGGCTCTGGCGGTACTCGCCGCCTGCGCCATCGCGGTGGTCCCCCTGCGCGAACGGACTCAGTACCTGCAAGGGAACGCGGCGCTCGTGCAGGAGGCCGCGGAGGGCTACGCCGCCGAGAAGGACGACCTGGAGGCGGCGCTCGCGGTGGCGCGGGAAGATCGTCTGGGGCGGGTGTACGCGGGACAGGGACGCCCGGGCCAGGCGTGGGGTGGCGACTTCCAGGTGGGCTGGGTTCCCGTGTACGCGTGGTTTCCGGTGCGCGAGATGGACGCGCTGGGCTATCTCCACCACATGTGGTCACTGAACTCCGACTTCCAGGACCACTTCGATGAACGTCGCGCGGATACGTTCCGGGCGTTCAACGTGCGACGAATCATCGCGCCGGTTGGCCGCCCCGTTCCCCCGTTCGCCACCGAGATCGCGCGCCATGGTCGCTTCCGGGTTCTGTCCGTGGACGGACCGGGCTTCGTCGAACTGGTGGACGCCCCGTTCACCGTGGCCGCGAGCAAGCGGACCGTGGCCGGCGTCCATCGCAAGTGGGTTCGCAGCCAGTACCCCAAGCTGGGTCTCTATCCCGTGCTCCATCTGGAGGAAGAGGGACCCACGCCGGAGAACACCGTGGACGGAACCGGCGTGGACTTCCGGCTCCCTCCCCCTCCGGCGGCGGCACCGCCCGCGGGGGAGGTCCTGCAGGTCACCCGGACGGGCGACGACTTCGACGCGACGGTTCGGGTGGACCGTCCCTCGCACCTGGTGTTGAAGATGACCTACCATCCGCGCTGGCAGGTCCTCGTGGACGGCGAGCCGGTGGACACCGTGCACCTGGTTCCCAGTTACGTGGCGGTTCCGCTGGATCCGGGGGAGCATCGTGTGCACTTCCGGTGGAATCCTGGGCGATTGAAACTCCTGCTGCTCCTGGCGGGGCTGGTCCCCACTGGAACCCTTCTTCTCATCGAGCGACGACGCTCCCCCTGAGTATCGCGTTCACGGAACCCGTGGACCCGGTGACCCCGCCCTCGGCCCCGGCGTTCCTGTGGAGTCGCGGGTCACCTTCTCCGACTCGCCGCTTCGTTTCGCCCGGCTTCCTGTCGATGGAACGAAAAGGCCCCAGGACGCGCGCTCGGGCCCGCGCGGGCCCTCCCTATCGAGAGGCGGCGCTGTCCTGTATACTAGGTGTCCAGTCGTTGCCACCTTGGGAGATCCTGAATGCTCGTCACTTTGGTGCATCCGCCCCAGCTGATCTCACCGACCAACTACATCTCCACGATCGCGATTCCGCCGCTGGGCCTCGCGTATCTGGCATCCTCGGCCCAGGCGGCCGGATACCAGGTGAAGGCCGTGGACGCCATCGGGACGGCGCTCGACCAGATCTGGGAGTTCGAGGACGGACACGGGTTCTGGCTGCGCGGACTGCGCTTCGACGAGATCCTGGATGCCATCGACCCCGCCTCCGACGTGATCGGCGTGGGTTGCATGTTCTCCTGCTCCTGGCCCTCCACGCGCGAGTTGCTCCGGCAGATGCGCGCCCGCTTCCCGAACGCACTGCTGGTTCTGGGGGGCGAGCACGCCTCGGCCGAGCCGATCACCGTGCTCAACGAAGTGCCCATTGACCTGTGCGTTTCCGGCGAGGGCGAAGAGACCCTGGTGGACGTCCTGAACCGGCACGCGCGCGGCGAGTCGTACGCCGACTGCGCGGGCGTGAGCTGGCGAGGCCCCGAGGGCCCGGTCACGAACGAAGCGCGTCAGCGGATCCGCGACCTGGATGAGATTCCGCTGCCGGACTGGGACCTCTTCCCGGTGGAGACCTACATCGAGTTCGCGAGTCCGCACGGCGCGGTGCGCGGCCGCTCCATGCCGATGCTGGCCACCCGCGGCTGTCCCTACCAGTGCACGTTCTGCAGTTCGCCGCAGATGTGGACCACCGCCTGGCGTGCCCGCGACAAGAAGCTGGTCGTGGACGAGATGGTGGGACTGCACGAGAAGTACGGTGCCACCGATTTTCACTTCGAGGATCTCACGGCCGTGGTCAAGCGCACCTGGATCGTGGAGTTCTGCGAAGAGGTCCTGTCCCGCGACGTGGAGTTCACCTGGCAGCTGCCGTCCGGCACGCGCAGCGAGGCCATCGACGAGGAGGTTGCGCAGCTGATGGTGAAGGCCGGCTGCCGGAACTTCAGCTACTCGATCGAGTCGGGCTCCGTGGAGACGCTCAAGATCATCAAGAAGCGGATTCACCTGCCCAAGGTGCACACGTCGGCCAAGGCCGCGCTGCGCGCCGGGATTCGACTGCAGGTCAACTTCATCCTGGGCTTTCCGCACGAGACCTGGCGCCACGCCCGGGACACGTACCGGGAGATCGCGCGCTGCGCCTGGACCGGCTTCCACGAGTTCAACTGCTGCGCCTTCTCGCCGCTGCCCAACACGGAGGCGTTCGCGGAGCTGGAGGCCCAGGGACGCGTGAAGCCCGACGACGCGTACTACTACTCGCTGTTCGGGTACATGGACATCACGGACTACAAGTCGTGGCACCCCCGCTGGAGCCATCTCCGGCTGCGGACCATGATCTACGGCGCCTACGGGGTCTTCTACGGACTGAACTACCTCTTCCGGCCGTGGCGGCTCTTCGCCGAGATCTACCAGTATTCGACGAGGTCCTCCCAGGGCAAGCTCGGCAAGCTGATCCGCGGCCTGATCCGGAACCGGAAACTGCAGTGGAACGCGCGGAGATCCGTGTCGACACCCTGAGAGGGTGGTAGGCTGTCGACTTGTCCCTCCCCGGAGATCCGCGTTGGAACGCTCGTACTATCAGGAATACTTCTTCTTCGAACAGGACAACTGGTGGTTCGTGAGCCGGCGGCGCATCCTGCTGGCTCTCCTTCGGCGGGCGCTCCCGGCGAAGTCCGGACTGCAGATCCTGGACGCGGGCTGCGGAACCGGAATCAACCTGGAGTACCTGGCGGAGTTCGGGAACGTCACCGGCGTGGACTTCGCCGATGAGGCCATTGCCTTCTGCCAAAGGCGCGGCAACGACTCGGTCCGCAAGGCGGACCTGACCGATCTCGACGGCTGGCCGGATGCGGAATGGGATCTGGTCACGGCCCTGGACGTGATCGAGCACATCGACGATGACCGCAGTGTGGTGCGGGAGCTCGTCCGCGTGACCAAACCCGGTGGCCACCTGCTGGTCACGGTCCCCGCGTTCCCCGCGCTATGGAGCGAGCACGACGAGGTGAATCACCACAAGCGCCGCTACCGGGCCCGGGAACTCCGGACCCTGTTGGAGGAGAACGGCTGCGAGGTGGTGCGATTCACCTACATGAACACGGTGCTGTTCCCCATGGCGTGGCTGGTCCGGACCTGGCAGCAGATCCGGCGGCGTTTCCAGGCACCCGCCGAGCACGCGCCCAAGACCGATTTCGTGGACTACCATCCGGTCGTCAACTCGCTGTTGCAATTCACGTTCACGGCGGAGGCGCCGTTCGTGACCACGACCGGGCTCCCGTTCGGTCTCTCGCTGGTATGCCTCGTGCGCAAGCGCGCGGATTCCGGGCGCGAGCGCACCGCGTGAAGACCCCGCGACTCCCCGAGGTCCTCCTGGTGCTGGGGACCCTTCTGGTGCTCATCCCGATCGCCGAGCTCGTGGTGCGCGTGGTGGCGCCGCAGACCCTGCCATCCCAGGAGATGATCCGGTCGTTCGTGCTTCCGGGAATGTACGAACTGGACGAAGGCGCCGGC
>BQJX01000295.1 GCA_021604925.1 Gemmatimonadota bacterium | reverse complement strand
GCACGCGCGGGCCCAGGCCCACTGGCGGGACGCGGTGACCTTCCGCGCCGAGGTGGGCGTTCTGCAGGTCGACAACCTGCGCCATCAGCCGGGCGACGACCAATCCTCGGCGCACGGCCGCTTTGCCGCGCACGTGCAGTGGTAGCCCGCCGGGTCCCCGGGCACGAGAAAGGGGCCCCGCCGTGGCGGGACCCCTCGGGAATCGGAGCTGTACTTCGCGCTACTGGTTGGCGCCTTCCTCCAGCCGGAACTCGATCCGCCGGTTGAGCGAGCGCCCGTCCGGGGTGTCGTTGCTGGCCACCGGCTCCTGCGGACCCAGACCCCGCGCCACCAGGCGAGTGGGCTTGACCCCGTAGTTCACCACCAGGAACTTCATGACGGCATCCGCACGACGCTGCGACAGCGCCATGTTCGTGTCCAGGGAACCGGTGCTGTCCGTGTGACCTTCGATGACCACCTTGATGGCCTCGTTCTCGCCGAGGAACTGCGCCGCCGACTCGAGCGCAACAAACGACTCGCGCTTGATCGTGGCCGTCCCCGAATCGAAGAACACGCCCTTCAGCGTCATCTTCTTCGGGATCTCGCCGAGCTCGAAGTTCTTCACGTTGGACTCCTGCTCCACCACGTCCACCGTCTCCACCGAGGCCAGGTAGCCCGGGCTCGTCACGGAGACGTTGTACTTGCCGGACTCCACCTCCACCTCGAAGACGCCCGTCACGGGGTCCGCGGTCACGGTCTTGGTGTTCTTGCCGCGCACCGTGACGGTAGCCGCGACGAACTCGCCCGACTTGGCATCGCGCACGTAGCCGGACAGCAGACCCATCCGCGAGCTGGCGTCCTTCTCCATGGTGGCGTTCTGGATGGCCGTGTCACCGGCCATGACCCGCGCCGTCACCGCGATCGGCTTGTAGTTCCGGGCCTCGATCTCGAGGTCCGCGTTGCCCTCCGGAACGTTCTCCAGCGAGTACGCGCCGGTGGCGGGATCGGACTCGACCCACTCGTTCGTGCCGGCCACGCGGACGCGACCGAAGAGCGGAGCGCCCGACTCGGCGTCACGCAGGCGGCCCTGCACGCTGCCCAGGATGTTGCGCTTGGTCAGCGTGAAGTCGAAGTCCACGTTTCCGTGACCCTCGATCTCCACCACGCGCGTCTTCGGGTTGTAGCCTTCGGCGCTGAGCTCGAGCACGGCGTAGCCGGCCTCCAGCTCGGCCTTGAAGCGACCGTCCGCGTCCGAGCGGACCGGAGCGTTCGTGGAGTTGCGAACCGTGACGTGCGCATTCGGGACGGGCTCGCCGGTGTCGGCGTTGCGCACGAGACCGTGGAGAACCCCCGAGACCGGGGTCACGTAGCCACCGAACGAGAGACCGCCGACAAACTGCCACGGCGGTGCGGAGTCCTCGTTCGAGACCGCGATCTCCACGCCGGACGTCCACACGAACGAGTTGCTCGCCGTGGCCCAACGCAGACCCGGAGTCACGCGCATGGCGTTATCCATGAAGTCGGCCCCGGAGTCCACGTCGTACTCGCCGGACCACTCGGTGAAGATCGTCCAGCCCTGCGGCGTGGGAACCTCGATGCCGGCACCGTACAGGAACTGGTCGCCGTGAACCGTGGAGCGGTTCGGCGTGCCGACGCCATTGGTGAGGGCCCAGGCCGTCTCATCGAATGTGCCCGTGCGGTTCAGGTAGCCGGAGTTCAAGTGCACGCGGAGCGCCGGCGTCTCGTCGGCGGCCAGGTGCTGGTAGGTCAGGGCCAGCAGACCGGAAATGTCCATCCCGTCCGAGTCCCACGTACCGGTGAGCGCGTTCTGGTTCTGGGCGGTGGTGCCCACGCCAAGCTCGGCGCCCAGCAGGAAGTTCTTCTGGGTTGACGGAGTCAGCAGCGTCTTCACGTGCACGTCGATGTCGGCGATGCCGAACTGACGCTCCGAGAAGTCCGCGGGCTCCGAGTTGACCATCTGGCCCTCGATCGCGCTGCGCGCCGCCAACTCGATGTACGGAGAGGGCGCGTAGGTGAAGCCGAGGATCGAGCCGGCGAACTTGACCGTCTCCGGCTGCAGACGAGGCGACTGGATCGCGTCGTACTGCTGGCGGGCGTACAGCCCGTAGAACGAACCCGACACGTAGCCCGTCGAGTGCGGGTCCGCGGAGTGGACCCGAAGCAGCCCGCGCGTTCCGTCGATCGACGAACCGGCGGCGAAGACCATCGTACTGGACATCAGAATCAGCAGGGCAACGGTGAACGCCACCGACACACGACTGAGGTTTCGCTTGGGAGACATTCCAATCCTCCTGAGGATAAGCTCCATGATTCCCCTTGCGGTCGGTGGATCGGCTGATCCTGCGCCGAGCTTGACCGTCTTTTGCGCTTTGTAGGGAAAAGGGGGAATTCGTCGAGCCGATAGAAACTCTATCTCGTTGCTATTTCCCGTCGTCCGCCCGGCGAACGGCGATCCTCACCGTTCCGCCGTTCTCCACCGCACTCAGCACCTCGTGGCCGGCCCCAGCGGCCCAGAGACGGACATCCTCCTCCGTCATCGGGTCGTCGGCCAGCAGGACAATGACCGCTCCCGGAGCCGCCTCGGCGATCCGCCGCCCGAGATGGATCACCGGCAGCGGGCAGAGCAATCCGCGCGCATCCTCGATCTCCTCGGACGTTTCGGGCCCTTCGCCCATGCCGATGCCTCCGAACTTTTGTCGACCTATCTGCAAGCTAGATGCTCCCCAAGGTAAAGCCATTGCATCCGATTGTCGAACTTAGCAAAGAGAACCGTTTCGTCGCAGGGGGCCCTTGGATGGGGTGCTCCTCCCCATCCTCCGTGCGGACAATCAGGAAAGCAGGACGTGAGACGAACGAACTTCGGCTGGACCGATCCCTTGCGACGGGCAACGCGCACCCTGCGGTTCAAGATGACCGTGGGGGTCACGTCGTTCATCGTGATGATCTCGGTGCTGCTCTCCACCCTGTTCGTGATGTACCTGGGCTCCTCCGAGGAGGCCGCGTCCCGCCGTCTGGTGGAAGACGCCACGGTGGTGCTGAGCGCTACGATCTCCGAGGAGGTGATGGCCCGCGATCCGGACGGTATCCGCGATCGACTGACGGGCTTCCTGACCGACTCGCGAATCCTGTACGTGGTCGTGTCCACTCCGGACGGCGAGTTGATCCGCATCGTGGACAGTTGCCCGGACGACCTGGTCGCGCACGTGAACTCTCCCGCCACGCCCGCCCGCCTCTTTCACGCCCGCCCGCTTCCCAACGGCCCCGACGGCCGGCGCCTCGAAGTCGCCGTGCCGGTTCAGTCCCCGGCCCCGGACCGCCAGCCGATGGGCGCCGTCCGCGTGGGGTACTCCATGAGCGCCGCGTCGCAGCGCGTCGAGGAACTGCAGTGGCGCATCGCCATGATCACGTTCGCGATGATGGTCATGGGGACGGGAGGCACCATGTTCCTGGTCGGCCGCGTGATCGGTCCCATCCAGGAGCTGGCGCGCGGCACCGAGAGCATCGCCGACGGCGACCTGGATGTGCACGTGTCGGAGGAGTCGGACGACGAAGTGGGCGTGCTCGCCCGCTCCTTCAACCGGATGACCGAGCGGCTGCGCACCGCCATGAACCTGGAACGCGAGTTCAGTCGGGATCTCGAGCAGCGGGTCCAGGAGAAGACGCGGGAGATCGGCGAGACCCGCGAACACCTGTCCAACATCGTGGAGAACGTGGGGGCCAGCATTCTGGTCGCGGATCTGGACGGCACCGTGATCTCGGCGAACACGCACACCATGCACATCTTCGGGACGAAGCCGGAGTTCACGGTGGGGCGCGCTCTCGACGAGTTCGCGTGCGGCGTGCGGGTGGAGGACCTTCTCGGGCGCCTGGAGGAGTCCGGCGGCCCGGTCGTGTACGACGCCCGGTTCTCGCTGAAGGGCCAACACGAGATGGATCTGCTGATCACGCACACCCTTCTGCGCGACACGCGCGGGCGGGCCGCGGGGATCCTGCAGATCACCAAGGACATCACCACGCTGCGTCGCATGGAGCGTCGCCTGGTGTCCTCGGAACGGCTGTCGGCCATGGGCGAGATGGCCGGCGAGATCGGCCACGAACTGAACAACTACCTGATGGCCATCGGCGGGCGGGCGGAGCTCATCACCGTGGCGCTCAGCCGCGGTTCCGACAGCCGCAGCCTTGCCAAGGTGGATCGCAGCGCCAAGATCATCGCCGACCAGGTGGCGGAAATGCGGCGGCTCACGGACGGACTGCTGGACTCCGCCCAGAAGGAAACGGCCCCCCAGGAGTTCGACCTCAACGAGTTGGTCCGTTCCACGGTGGAATTCGTGCGGCCCCAGAACCGGTTCGATGGAATCCAGTTCGTGCTCGGAATCGCGGATCAGGCGCTGCCGGTGCTGGCGGACCCCCAGCAGATCCGCCAGGTGCTGCTGAACCTGCTCGCCAACGGAGCGGACGCCACGAAGGAACGCACCCCCGACGGCGGCAACCTGCGCGTGGGCACGTTCGCCGATGGCGATCGGGTCGGATTCCGCGTGGAGGATCACGGGGTGGGAATCAGTGCGGAGACGCGCGGACGCATCTTCGAGCCGCACTTCACCACGAAGCCCACGGGGCACGGCT
>BQJX01000294.1 GCA_021604925.1 Gemmatimonadota bacterium | reverse complement strand
CTTCGTGCAGGAGGGCGAGTCGCCGGAGCTGCTCCGGGCGGCCGGCGCCCCGCGCCATCTGCTGCACTGCGCGCGCCTGTCCGTGCGGCTGCCGGGCGGCGCAGAGCCCTGGACCGCGGCCGCCCCGGCACCTGCCGACTTCCTGGGGCTCTTTCCGGAGCTGGCGCCCGGGCCGAAGTGAACCCGCCCGCGCCGCCCGCCTGTCCCCGCCGGGGCCGGGCCCTGCGGAATCCGTGGGCCTTCCCGCCCGGTCGCGGTATCTTGGCAGCATCGATTCTGCCGCCCCGGACGGCCCCTCACGGGTTCCCGGAGCGGTGCCCCCATCGCACCGAACCCAGGGGAAGGTGACCGTGGAAACGATGCAGAAGACCGATCCGACCGCCCATCTCGACGAGATGCGCCAGCAGTTCGAGCACTGGGAGAAGACCAAGGACCTGGTCGATTCCATGATCGACATGATGCTGAACTACCGCCAGAGCGGACAT
The DNA here is from genome assembly GCA_021604925.1 of Gemmatimonadota bacterium. Classification (GTDB taxonomy): domain Bacteria; phylum ARS69; class ARS69; order ARS69; family ARS69; genus BQJX01. The sequence continues at coordinate 4,147 of BQJX01000294.1, read as the reverse complement.
CCCGGCGGGTCCCGGTCCAAGGTGCACATGCTCCTGGCCACGCTTCTGGGCGGCAACATGCGCTGGGACGTGCGGCACCCGGAGAAGCCGTACGGAGACCGCTTCGTGCTGGTCGCCGGACACACCGTGCCGCTCATCTACGCCACGCTCACCGTGTTCTGCCACGCCCTCCGTCTCAAGTACGCGCAGACGGGGGACCCCAAGTACCTCATCGAGGACCCCGAGCATCGCTCCATGATGTGGGAGGACCTGCTGAACTTCCGCCACAACGGCGGCCTGGCCGGCCACGCGGAGATGGAGGGCAAGACCCTCTTCTTCAAGTTCAACACGGGTCCGTCGGGGCACGGTTCGCCGGCCGCGGCGGGAGAGGCCATCGCGCTCAAGCGGGCGGGCGCTGGCGAAGTGCGCGTGTTCGCGGTCGAGGGCGAGGGCGGTCTCACGGCCGGGGCTTCGCACGAGACCCGGAACACCGCGTGGGGCCTGGGCCTGGACAACCTGGTCTACCTGGTCGACTGGAACGACGAGGGAATCGATCCGCGTCGCTGTTCGTCGGTCGTGTACGGCGGCCCCGAGGACTGGTTCGGCTCCGCCGGCTGGAAGGTTTCCGGCACGGAAGAAGGAAGCACGTGGGAAGGCGTTTCGCAGGCGCTCGTGGATGGCCTGCACCGCGACAACCCGAACAAGGCTCCCATCTGCATCTGGGGCAAGACGGTGAAGGGCCGCGGGTACGTGTACACCGGCTACAAGTCGCACGGCGCGCCGGCCCCGCGCAATGGCGAGGGCTACTGGAAGATCCGCGCGGACTTCAGCCGGAAGTACGGAATCGAGTTCGAGGGGCAGGACCAGCCGGCTCCCGAGAGCGCCGAGGAACTGCGGAAGCAGGTGGGTACGAACCTGCAGCGCGCGCTCTCGCTGTTCGAGAAGGATCCGGCGCTGCTGGACTACCTGGCGGACCGTCTGGTGGAGATCGGCGACTCCGTGCCGGAGACCGTGCCCGGCGCCAAGTTCGATCCGGCGAACCCGCCGTTCGAGGATCCCGCCTTCTGGGACTTCAAGAACTACCCGGAGGCCATGTGGGCCAAGCCCGGCGCCAAGCAGCCGAACCGGGCCGGCCTTTCCGCTTGGGGCGCCTACGTGAACACGCTGGGCCGCAAGAAGTACGGCCGTCCGCTGTTCCTGGCGATGTCCGCGGATCTGGCGGATTCCACGAACATCTCGGGCTTCGCCAAGGACTTCGGCGATGACAAGGGCTGGGGCTGGTACGAGCGCGACGAGAACCCGGACGGTGCGCTGCTGCCGCAGCAGATCACGGAGTTCACGAACTCGGGGGTCACGGTGGGCATCGCGTGCGTGAACGTGCACCCCCGCCCGTTCGAGAAGTTCAACGGCTTCTACTCCGCGTGCTCCACGTACGGATCGTTCAGCTACCTCAAGTACGGTCCCATGCGCCTGTTCAGCCAGATCTCGCAGGACACCGAGCTGGCCACGGGCAAGGTGCTCTGGATTGCGGGCCACTCCGGGCCGGAGACGGCCGAGGACTCGCGCACGCACTTCGGCGTGTTCGCCCCCGGAGTCACGGATCTCTTCCCGGACGGGCACATCGTGAATCTGCACCCGTGGGAGTACAACGAGGTGCCGGTGCTCCTCGGAGCGGCGTTTGCGTCCGACTTCCCGATCGTGGCGCTGCACCTCACGCGTCCGGCGGTGGAGATTCCGGACCGGAAGGCGCTGGGCATGGAGTCCCACCTGGAGGCGGCCAAGGGCGCGTACCTCATCCGCGACTTCGAGCCGGGGAAGCCCAAGGGCGGCACCGTGCTCGTCCAGGGGACCATGAGCACCGCCAATCTCATCAAGGCGCTGCCGGAGATCAACGCGGCCGGTCTGAACGTGCGCATCGTGTCGGCGGTCAGCCCGCAGCTCTTTGCGCTGCAGCCGCAGGCGGTCCGGGATCGCATCCTGCCGGAGGCCGCGCAGATGGATTGCATGGCCGTCTCCAACCGCTCCCGCCGGCTCATGTACGACTGGATGAAGAACCCGATCGGCTACGAGTACTCGCTCACGTCGGATTGGGACGATCGCTGGCGTACCGGCGGCTCCGTCGACGAGGTGATGGCCGAGGCGCACCTGTCCCCGAAGGACATCTTCCAGGGGATCCAGCGCTTCGTGAACGATCGCGGCCAGCGTCTGGCCCGGGCGCGCGCCGCCCTGGACTCGCTGGACGCCTAGGGCACCCCAGGGATCCGGCCCCCCGGGCCGGGTCCCGCCGGGTGGCGGCCCCCCAGGCCGGCCCGCGCCGGCCCCCCTGCCGCCCATCCATCGCTAGGGCTTTCCCCCGACCGCTGCGCCCGGTATCATCCACCACTCTTTCCATTGTCCCGGGTTCGCCGCCCATCCGGAGGTGCGTCTCTTGCAGTCGTCTCCCAAAGTCGTCGGCGAAGGACTCACCTTCGACGACGTCCTGCTCATTCCCGGTCCGTCTTCCGTCCATCCCCAGGACGTCGATCTGCGTACGCGCCTGACGGCCGACATCGAACTGAACATTCCGTTGCTCTCCGCGGCCATGGATACCGTGACCGAGTCGCGACTGGCCAAGGCGCTGGCCCAGGAAGGCGGACTCGGCGTCGTCCACCGGAACCTGTCGCCGGAGACGCAGGCGAACGAAGTGGACAAGGTCAAGCGCTCCGAGAGCGGAATGATCCTGGAGCCCATCACGCTGGGTCCCGACCGACCGGTGGGCGACGTCGAAGAGATCATGCAGCGGTTCCGGATCTCGGGAGTGCCCGTGACCACGGAAGACGGCAAGCTGGTCGGGATCCTCACGAACCGTGACCTTCGCTTCATCGAACAGCTGGATGTTCCCGTGCACCAGGTGATGAAGTCGGAGGGCCTGGTGACGGCGCCGGTCGGGACCAGCCTGGAAGACGCCAAGCGGATCCTCCACGAGAACCGGATCGAGAAGCTTCCGGTGGTGGATGAGGACGGCTACCTGAAGGGCCTGATCACGATCAAGGACATCATGAAGCGCCAGCGCCACCCGAATGCCTGCAAGGATCAACACGGGCGGCTGCGCGTGGGGGCGGCGCTGGGAACCGGACCGGATCTCGAGGAGCGCGTGGAGCGGCTGACCGACGTGCACGTGGACGCCCTCTTTGTGGATACGGCCCATGGTCACGCCGAGAGCGTGGCCGATGCGATCCTGCGCGTGAAGCGCGTGAACGCCGACGTGCCGGTGGTCGCGGGGAACGTGGCCACCGCCGAGGGCGCCGAAGCGCTGATTCGGGCGGGCGCGCAGGCGGTGAAGGTGGGCGTGGGGCCCGGCGCGATCTGCACCACGCGGATCGTGGCGGGGGTCGGCGTGCCGCAACTCACGGCGGTCCTGAATGCGGCCGCCGCGGCACGGGCGGCGGGGATTCCCGTGATCGCGGACGGCGGCATCAAGTACTCCGGTGACCTGGTGAAGGCGCTGGCCGCGGGTGCATCGGCGGTCATGGTGGGAAGCATGCTGGCCGGGACCGAAGAGAGCCCGGGCGACATCGTGCTCTACCAGGGACGGAGCTACAAGCTCGTGCGCGGCATGGGCTCGGTGGGCGCCATGAAGGCCGGCAGCGGCGACCGCTACTTCCAGGGAGACGTGGAGGACTCGCGCAAGCTCGTGCCCGAAGGGATCGAGGGCAGGATTCCGTACCGCGGACCGCTCAGCGAAACGGTCTATCAGCTCATGGGCGGATTGCGGTCCGGGATGGGCTACGTGGGAGCGTCGTCGCTGGAGGAGCTCTTCAACCGCGGTCGCTTCATCCGCATCACGTCCGCCGGTCTGAAAGAGAGCCACCCGCACGATGTGGAGATCACGGCGGAGGCGCCCAACTACGCGCGCACCTGACCCGGCGCCGTCGCACCGCGCGGCCGCCGCCGCGAGCGGCATCCGCGGGGCCACACCCGACAAAGAGAACGGCGCCCCGGAATCCCGGGGCGCCGTTCCTCGTTTCAGACGAATCCGCGAAACGCGGGTCGCGACTAGCGGTACATGTTCTTCACGGCTCCCCAGCTGGTGGGCGTGACCGGAGTCGTGCAGGAGACGGTGACGTCCCAGAACATCTCCGCGTCGCAGATCCCATCGGAAAGGGAGCTGCCGGGGCACAGCGGCGAG
>BQJX01000293.1 GCA_021604925.1 Gemmatimonadota bacterium | reverse complement strand
CTGATCGGCATCAGCGTGTTTCCGGGCGACGGCGACGACGTGTCGGGGCTGTTGCGACACGCCGAGGGGGCCCTGCGCGCGCGCGACGCCCGCCCGCACTCACCCAAGGTCCGCTTCTTCTCGCAGACGATCGCCGAGCAGGACCGTCGCGAAGGGGAGCTGGAGCGGTTCCTGCGCGACTCCATTGCATCCGACTCGTTCGCGATCGCCTACCAGCCCAAGGTGAGCCTTCCGCACGCCGCGCCCATCGGGTTCGAGGCGTTGCTCCGCGTCACGCATCCGCGGCTGGGCCCGTTGCCGCCGCCCAGCGTGATCGAACTCGCGGAACGCACGGGGCTGATCACCGATCTGGGTACCGCCATCTTCCGTCGCGTGTGTCGCGACTCGCTGATGCTGCGCCAGGAGACGGGCCTGGCGTTGCGCCTGTTCACGAACTTCTCGCCCAAGCAGATCGGCGCGCGCGAGTGGTCCGAGATGATCACTCGCGTCATTCGCGAGACCGGCGCGGATCCCAGCCTACTCGGCATCGAGATCACCGAGTCCGTGTTCGTGGAGGATCACGTTCCCCTGGTGCGCGCCCTGCAGGAGTTCGCCGCCGCCGGGGTGGAGATCTCCCTGGACGACTTCGGGTCCGGGTACTCGAACCTCGGCTACCTGACCCGCCTTCCGATCCACGAGCTCAAGATCGATCAGACCTTTGTGCAGTCCATGGCCGACGATCACGCCAGCAGTCGGGAGATCGTGGGGCTGGTGGTCCTGCTCGGGCGGACCCTGAACATCCGGATCATCGCGGAGGGGGCCGAGACCGCCAAACAGGTCGAGTTCCTGGAGGCGGTCGGCTGCCACGCCGTCCAAGGCTACTACTTCGCCCGGCCCGCGGCCTTGCCCACATTCCTGGACGATCTTCGGAAGGGCAAGATGCAGCCCGCCGGCGACGTGGTCTCGCCCGAGCGAGCGTGAGCGGGGTGTTTCGAAAAAGTAGCCCGGTGTAGAATTTGCAGACCAAAAGTGCAAATTGTACAAAATACTCGAACAAGACGGGCAAAATCTGCAATCGGAAGGGCCGGTGCCGGGACCTCGCTGAATTTTTTCATGGGGGGGCACGCCGCCTGGAGTCGCCAGGGGGGGATTTCCGGCCCAAACGAACGATCGCCGGGCTCGGGCGCCCTCCGGGAGCCCGTTGGGCACCTTGATGGTACGCCACTTGCTGCAGACAATAGACAGTAGTCCGTCCATCCACCTCCGCTCGGAGGAAACCATGGTTCGATTCCGCTTCGAATGGACCAGCTGGAGTACCGGACCGGTCACAGGTTGTATCATCGTGGCCAGTTGGGCGTTGACCGCAGCGATCGTCGGCATCCTGATGAATGTGTTTCAGGCGACCGCGTCGGCTGCCTTCACCCTGTCACTGGCGAAGGCGCTGTTCGCGACGTCCGTGGCTCTGCTGACCTTTGCGCTCGCGACCGGCGTCGTGCTGGAGCGCGTGCCCAGCGGTCGGCTTCGCTCGCCCAAGGTCGAATCGCCGGCCACTTCCGGCCCGTCCGGGGGATTCCACCGCTAGCGCGACCGCGCGCCGGTGAGATTCCTCCCGGGATTTGCTGAGAGTCCTGATTCGGGTTCGTCCCGATCGGCGCCGTTCCTTATCGGGGATCGGCGCCGATTCTCGTTTGGGAGTCAGTCCTGATCGGCGAGCAGCTGCTCCAGCCGGACCGTCTCCACGGGCTTCGTCAGGTGATGGCGAAAGCCCGCTTCCTTGGCCGCGCGGATCGTGTCCTCGTCGCCGAAGCCGGTGAGCGCGATCATGTGGATCCGGTTCGTCTTCGGGTCCGCACCCAGCCGCCGCGCCACCTCGAAGCCATCCATGCCCGGCAGTCCGATGTCACAGATCAGGACTTCCGGTTCGAACCGGCGCGCCACCTCGATCCCCTTCGGGCCGTCGTACGCCACTTCGACCTCGTTCCCGAACAGGTCCAGCAGTCGCTTGAGCGCATCGGCGGAGTCGCGGTGATCGTCCACGACCAGGATGCGGCGGGTCACGTTGCCCTGCGGGATCACGCGCTCCGGCTCCGGTGAGACGGGCAGGCGCTGCAGCGGCAGGCGGAAGCGGAACTCCGAGCCCAGGTCGCGCCCGCGGCTGAAGACCTCCACCGCGCCGTTCTGCGCTTCGACCAGCCCCTTCACGATGGGCAGGCCCAGCCCGAGTCCGCCGGTCATGCGATCTCGGGCCAGCTCCGTCTGCACGAACGGCTCGAACACGCGCGCGAGATCCATCAGCTCGATGCCGCAACCCGTGTCCCGGACCGAGACGACCGCGTCGCCGACGGCTTCGTCGCGCTCCAGGCGCACCAGGATCCGGTCCCCGGCGTCCGAGAACTTGCGGGCGTTCGTGAGCAGGTTGGCCAGCACCTGGCGGATGCGATGAGGATCGGCGAACACGCGCACCGGTGCGTCCGTGAACTCCGTGTCCACGGCCAGTCCCGCGCCTTCGAAGCGCGCCCGGATCGACTCCACGGATTCATGCACCAGCTCCCGCAGGTCGATCGTGGTGGGACGAAGGGTGAGCTTGTCGCTGCTGAGCTGGGAGACCTGCAGAAGATCGTCCACCAGTCGCGTGAGCTGATCCACCTGCCGGTCGATGATGCGTCGCATGCGCACTTCGTCGTCGCCGTCGCCCGCGTTGCCGGCCCAGTGGTCCGGACCCGGAACCAGCACGGCACTCCGCGTGCGCTGGCGACGGGCGGCGGAGAGCACCTGCATGGCGGTCCGGATGGAACCGAGCGGGTTGCGCAGTTCGTGTCCCAGCATGTGGATGAAGTTGTCCTTGGCCTCGTTCGTCGCCTGCGCTTCGGCGTTCGCGCGGCGCTGCGCCTCGTAGAGCATGGCGTTGTCCATGGCGATCGCGGCCTGCGCGGCCAGGCTCACCGCGATGTCCTCGTCGCGCTCGTTGAACACGCCATGGCTCTGGTGCCCGAACTGCAGTGCGCCCCACTCGTGGCCGGAACGCGACACCACCGGGACCGCAAGGTAGCTGGCGATCTCCACGTCGCTTCCCGGCGGGGTGTGGTTCGGGAGAGTGCCCCCGTGGCGCGGGTCCTGGCGGATATCGTGCAGTCGGATCGGGTGCGAGTCCGGGAACATCGGCGTGAGCCGCCGCCCCGGGGCGGGCGAGTTCAGGTGCGCAAAGATCTCCGACGCCCCGGAAACCCGATGCAGTGTCTGGCGCCGTCCGCGTTCGTCCTCCGCGGTGTAGACCAGACAGCCGCACTGCGCCCCGGTGAGTTCGGTGGCGGCATCGGTAACGGCCTGGACCACCTTGGACAGATCCAACTCCGCGGACACCAGGCGGCCCAGCGTTTGGGTGCGGCGCAGGACCGACTCCGTGCGTCGACGCTCGGAGACTTCGCCCTGCAGGTTGGACATGGACTCTTCCAGTTCGATGGTCCGGTCGCGGACGGCGGCCCCCAGCGAGCGCGCCCGGCGAATCGCCATGTCCCCGAAGCGAACGGTCAGCGTGAGCAGAACCGCAATCAACAGCGCCGCGCCGAGGGCCACCTCCGGCAGGGGGGTGGCCAGAGCCGCCAGAAGATCCGGAGTGGGCGCCACCACGATTTCCCATTCGATGGCTCCCGAAAGCTCGATGGGAAACCGCTGCGCCCAGGGTCCCGGGTCGCGCAGGTCCAGCGGCCCTTCCCGGAACACTTCCCGCCCCTGACACAGGAAGACGAGGTCGTACCCGTACGAGATCTGCTGGGAGATCGCGGACAGGGCTTCCTCCGCCGAGAAGACTCCGGACAGATACGCTTTCGGATGCGTGGCCGAAATCAGCGGCACGATCACGCGAAACGCGAGCCCGCCGCCGTCGAACTCGAAGGGGCCCACAATGGTGGGCTCTCCCGTGAGGCTCACGCTCTCCAGCGCGCGCTCCCGTCGGAAGCGGTTCTGGTTCGTGTCGGCGATGGCGCGGGCGTCCGCCCTGGGCTTGGCCACGATCGCGGGCTGGAACTGGGCATCGATCCACTCGATGGACTCGAAGCCGCGGAACGCTCCCACCGTGAGGCGTGCGTCCCGACTCCACGCCGCGGGCGAGTCCCATCGATTGTCCAGGCCGTGCTCGCCGAGCCGCGCCAGCGACAGTGCAATGGAGCGGGTGCTGCTGGAGAACTCCGCGCGTACGGCGCGCGCACTGGAGTCGACCATGCGATGGATCGTGTCGCGCTCCTGCGATCGCAGCGCGCCCCAGAAGAGAAGCCCCGCCACCGCGGCACTGGCCCCCACCAGGACGGCGCGCCACCAGGAGCGTTCGTCGCGGACGCGCGCCTCGATCTCGAGCGCGTAGAGAACCAGGCCGGAACCCAGGATGGTGAAGGCAACGGCGGAGTGCACCGCCATCTGCGCGTGGGCGCCCCAGCCGATGGCCTGCGTCACGTCGGCGGCGTAGCCGAGCAGCGCCACCACGCCGAGCGTGAGCACGCCCAGTCCGAGCAACGCCCCGGCGTAGACGAAACGCCGGACGAAGAGGAGCCCCAGGCCGGCCAGGGCAAAGGCCAGTGCCGTGTTGGGGGCAATGGGATCCCGGTGGCGCGATGCCGGCTCCGCGGCGATCTCCGGCTTCGTGGAATCCGCCGGGGTCACGGCT
>BQJX01000292.1 GCA_021604925.1 Gemmatimonadota bacterium | reverse complement strand
CGCCCGAAGCGCTGCGCACCGACCCGCTCATCTGGACGCGGATTGCCCCGCTCGGAGCGTGGTTGATCCTGCCCGGCCTGTGGGGCGCGGTGTTCTCTTCGGCGGTCGGGTCCATCCTCGGCGCACCGCGCACGCTGCAGGCCATGGCCATCGACAATCTCGCTCCGGCGGTCCTGGGCCGGCCCGGTCGCAAGGGGGGAGAGCCGATCCCCGGGCTCATCGTGACGCTGCTGATTGCGCTGGGCGCCGTGTTCCTGGGCGACCTCAACACCGTGGCGCCGGTGGTGTCCATGTTCTTCCTGACGGTGTACGGCACCGTGAACCTGGTGGCCGCGCTCGAGACGCTGTCCGGCGACCCTTCCTGGCGGCCGCGCCTGCGGGTGCCGTGGTGGATCTGCCTGGCCGGCGGCCTGGCGTGCTTTGCGGTGATGTTCCTCATCAGTCCGCTGGCGGCGGTCGCCGCGATCGTGGTGGAGATCGTGCTGTGGGTGTTCCTGGCGCGCCGCGAACGGCAGGCCGGCTGGGGCGACGTGCGACGCGGCGTGTACGAGGCGCTGATCCGATGGGCACTGATCCGGCTCGCGCACCGCCCCATGACGCCGCGCAACTGGCGCCCGCACGTGCTCGTGTTCGTGGACGACGTGGAGCGCCGGCTCGATCTGCTCCGGTTCGGGATCTGGTTCAGCCAGGGGCGCGGCGTGGTGACCGTGTGCGAACTCGTGGTGGGTGATCTTCTCACGGAAAAGATGCATCGCAAGGACCGCGAAGAGCGCATGACCCGCGCGTTGGAGCGTGAGAGCCTCACGGCATTCAGCGAGGTGGACATCGTTCGGGACGTGATCGCCGGGATCACCGACGTGTCGCAGGCGAACGGCATCGGCGGACTGGACAGCAACACCATCGTGCTGGGCTGGCCCAAGAGCAGCGAGCGCCTCGTGGAGTTCCTGCACGTGGTGCGGCGGCTGTCGCGGCTCAACAAGTCCGTGGTCATCGGGCGGATCCAGCCGGGCCTCATCCCGCGGGAAGGCGAGAAGCGCGAGATCCACATCTGGTGGGGCGGACTGCAACGGAACGGCGATCTGCTTCTGCTGCTGGCGCATCTGCTCACGCGCAACCGCGAGTGGCGCGACGCGCGCATCCGCATCATGAGCCTCGCGTCGAACGACCTCATGAAGCAGAGCACCGAGACCTACCTGGAGCGGCTGTTGCCGGAGATCCGCATCACCGCCGAAATCGAAGTGATGCTGCTCTCCAAGGAACGGACCGTCCGCGAAACGATCCACTCCGTGTCCGGCGACGCGGACATCGTCTTCCTGGGACTGGATGTTCCGGAAGACGGCTCGGAAGCCACGTACGCCCAGCGCCTGGTGGAGATGTCCGATCCGCTGCGAACCGTCTTCTTCGTGAAGAACGCCACGCTGTTCGTGGGCGAACTGATCCAGACCTCGTCGGCGAGTGCGGAGGACCAGAAGGCGGCCCAGGACGACGCGAAGGACTCGGAGGGGGAGAAGGAGCCGGCGCGGAGCTGAGAGGGAGGCGGAGTGGCCCCCCCATTCATTTCCGCGGAGCCACGGCCTCCGGCTTCAGGACCGCTTCGATCTTGGGCACCAGTTCCCGCAGGATCTGCTCCCCCTTGGAATCCTGGACCATCGCCACGAGTACGTACCGGCGCCACGTGTCGCCCCACACCAGCACCGAGTCCGAGTGCCACTCCCGAAAGGTGCCCGACTTCCGATAGACCTGCGCGTTGGGTGCACTGGCGTCGAGCGAAGCCACGAATTTGTGATGCAGCCCCGGATTGACGAGGTCCTGCAGCATGCGCCCGGAAGTCGCGCGGCTGACGAGACGTCCCGTGGCCAGGAGGTAGTAGAAGCGGCACACCTGCACCACGTTTGCGCCGTGCGAGAGGTTGGCCACGGGATCGCCGCGCCGGTCCTGGCTGCGGCCGTAGCGTTTGCCGACCCAGAGTCCGCCGCCGCGGGTCTCGTCGTACAGCCCCCATCGGCGCACGGACGCCTCGATCCGGTCCAGACCCACGCGGTCGATCATGCGCGTGGCGGCGGAGTTGCTGGAGATCCGGATCATGTCGTTCAGGTCCTTGCGCACCTCGGGAGTGTCGGTGAGGACGCCGTCCTCGATCGCCTCCTCGGCGGCCAGCAGGACTCCCAGCTTGGCCATGCTGGCGGCGTACAGCGGCACGCGTCCGTTGATCCGCGCGAAGCGGATTTCGTCCTGCTCGCGAAGGTCGATGACCCCGATCGCCAGCTGCTTGCGCCGAACCAGGGTCCGCCGCCGCGGATCGGCCTCCACGATTCGTACCAGCTCGGCCTGCAGTTCGGGATCCACCAGGTCTTCCAGGGATTCCCACGGCGTGGCGCGAGGATCGAGCGGAAGCTTCGGAGCCTTGGCGTCCACCGGAGACGCGAAGAGGAGAGCGAGGGTGCTCGCAAGAAGGACAGGGCGATGGCTCATGGACTGACTCCGGCGGTGGCGGGCGCGTTCACCAAGCGCTGGTTTTCTTTCGCGAGGAGGCGGGCGATCACCAGCCAACCGCCGACCAGGACCACATTCAGCCCGACCAGGATCGGGATCGGGCTCGCGACGAGCGCCGACACCGCGAGCACGGAGACCGCGGCGAGCCCGTCTCCGATCCGGACGAACGCGGTGTCGATCGTCATCTTGGCCTTGTACACCATGGTGGCGGGCGTCGGAAGCCAGAGAATCTGCCGGGCGGTGTTGTTGAACGAGTAGTTCGAGGAGTTCTCGGCGATCTTGAGCAGCTTGATCAACGCCAGTGCGGGGAAGGTGGCCATCATCCCGTAGGAGATGAGTGCGATGAACGGCGTGAAGAACAGGATCGCCACGAACCCGCCCAGCTTCACGATGCGCGAGGCGAAGAACGCCTGCATGATCAAGGCCACCAGGTTCACCCAGAAGTAGAGCGTGCTGTAGAACTGGGTGGTCTCCAGCTTCAACAGACGGCTCACTTCGGCCCGGTCCTCGAGGCGCAGGTCCCGGACCTGTTCCCCGAGCACGTCCTGCAGGTACGCGAACAGCACGTTCTCGCCGTTCGTGTTGACCCAGTTCACGATCAACGCAAGCATGGCCGCCAGCAGCAGGTAGCGCGTCTTGAGGATCATCTCGAAGGGGCCGGGGCCTCCCGGCGCCGCAGGCTCCTGGCGTCGCTCGGGGCGAAGCGGAACGCCGGTCTGGCCGCGACGATCGATCGCGTAGACGAGCGCCAGCGCCGCCACCAGCGGAACGATCGAGACGATCAGCAGATCCCACACGTCGAGGTAGCGAAGGAGGGACTCGGCGAACCACGATCCCCCTACCGCACCCGCGGAAGCGCCGATGGCGACGAGGGGCAAGAGGCGCTCGCCCCGCCCGACGGAGTACATGTCCGTGGCGAACGCCCACGAGAGGGTCACGGTGGTGACGCCGAAGATCCCGACCCAGAGGTAGAACACCACACCGAGCGCCGCGCTGGAGGGCTCGCCGTCCGCGGGATGGACCAGCCAGAAGAACACCAGCGTCAACGAGAAGAGAACCGTGGCGCCGGTGAGCAGCGTGCGGCGCCGAAGATGGCCCGCCAGGAACGCCATCAACGGCGCAAAGGCCACCAGCACGATGCTCTGTCCGAAGCTCGAGTACGCCTTGATCTGGATCTTGGACAGACCCTGGATGTCGGTGACGGCCAGCCACCCTTCCCGCAGCGGCTTCACGCAGTAGTAGGACGCCAGGACCAGGAACACGACGAGCAGGAGGAGCAGCGCGGTGGGGCCTTCACCCGCCCGCACGTCGGCAAAGATCTTGAGGGAACGCTCCAGGCGCCCGGGGGTGGAGTCCTTCGACATGACGGCGCCTCTGGGTTCGTGCGGACCGCGTTTTTGGTTCCGGCCTTCACGAGCCGGACCCTATACTAGGCGTTTCCCCCTCGAAAGAGCCAGCCGGATCCTTTCCGTGCTCGCGGGAGCAGAGTCCATGGCGCACGGTCGCGCACGGTGGCCCATCGAACGACTCCTGATCGCCCCGGTGATCTTCTCCGCCGTGTTTCTGCTGGGAGCGGCTCCCCCGTTGACTCCGCCTTCGCCGGAGATACTGGCGGAGGCGTCGGCGCTCGTCCAGTCGATGAAGGACTCGGAGCGGGGGCCGTACCGCCGGATCGTCTGGTTCTGCAACGACGGGACGATCCAGCCTCCCGTGCCCTACGCGTGCCGGGAGCGCGGCGGCGGGCGGCAGCACGCGGAGTACTCCAGCCAGCGCGAGCGGCTCGCGGAACTCGGCTGGCCGGTGGGCACGATCTTCGCGGCGCTGGACTGGGACGAACTCTGGGATCCGGCGCGCCGTCACGTCCGGCTCCGGCAGTTGGTGCTGGAGCGATACCTGGTGGGCGTGGACGACGGCTGGGTCCTGCGCCGGGCACGCTGGTACCGGGGCCGCGTCCAGATCGAAGACGAGGAGGCCGCCGGTCGGGAACTGCTGATCCGGCTCCTGTCGGAGGCGGACTGGATCCGTTCGGACTTCCTGCTGGCACGCGAGTCGGTGCGCGTGATCCCGCACCACGGCGGCCAGGATCGCACGCGCGTCATGCGACAGCTGGCGGAGGACACCGCCCAGAAGGATCCGGACTTCCAGCGACTGC
>BQJX01000291.1 GCA_021604925.1 Gemmatimonadota bacterium | reverse complement strand
AGCCCTCGCTTCCCGTGCAACAGGTGACGACCCCATGATCCGTTGGTTCCTCGTGCTGGCCACTGTTCTGGGAGTGGTCGCACCGGCCGCCCCGTCCGCGGCCCAGACATTCCCCGCGAATCAGCCGTTCGCATCGTACTGGTTCCCGAACGAACTGCTGGCGTGGTCGCCGGGGTCGGATCCGGATGCGCCGTACAATCGCGGCTCGGTTCCCCTGGCGACTCGCTTCACGAACCCAAGCACCCAGGTGAATCCGAACGCCCGCGACGGCGAAGGCGGCGTGGCCACGCTTCCGATCATGTACCCCAGCACCTCCAGCAATCCGTCCCAGGGATCGGAGCAGTTCGACGTGCACGCGTTCAGCTACTGGCAGTACGTGGACCATCTGGTCTTCTGGGGTGGATCGGCGGGAGAGGGGCTCATCCTGGCGCCGAGCGCGGATGTGATCGACTCGGGGCATCGAAACGGGGTGCCGGTCCTGGGGACGATCTTCCTGCCGCCGGTGGCCTTTGGGGGGCAGATCGCCTGGGTCAACGATCTCATCCAGAAGAGCGGCAGCACGTTCCCGGTGGCCGACAAGCTGATCGAGGTGGCGGACTACTACGGCTTTGACGGGTGGTTCCTGAACCAGGAGACGGCGGGTGGCGATTCCACCACCGCCGCGTTGATGCAGGAGTTCCTGGAGTACTACCAGGCGAACCGCACCGCCGGGCAGGAGATGATGTGGTACGACAGCATGATCCACAACGGCAACATCTCGTGGCAGAACCAGTTGAACGACGCCAACGACCAGTTCTTCGAGGACGTGAACGGTCGGGTGTCGGACACCATGTTCCTGAACTTCGGGTGGGGGAGCGGGACCCGTCTCGCGGACTCCAACGCGCACGCGTTGGGCCTCGGGCGCAGTCCGTACGAGCTGTTTGCCGGAATCGACGTGCAGGCCAACGGCTACAACGTGAATCCGAGCTGGAGCAAGCTGTTCCCGGACAGCAGCGCCCACGTCACCTCGCTGGGGTTCTACGGCACGAACTGGACCTACACCAACTCCGCGAGTCCGGCGGACTACTACGAGCGGGCGAATCGCTTCTGGTCGGGTCAGAACGGGGACCCGTCGAACACGGCGACCGGACTCACCTGGAAGGGCGTGGCCCACTACGTCCCGGCACGGTCGCCCGTGGACGCGGTTCCCTTTGTGACGAGTTTCAATCCCGGGCAGGGCAACCTGTATGCGGTGGCGGGCGAAGTGCTCCGGGACGAGCCGTGGAATCATCGGAGCCTTCAGGACGTGCTTCCCACCTGGAGGTGGATCACCCACAGCGCGGGAACGCCGCTCACTCCCGAGATCTCGTTCGACGACGCCTACGACGGCGGCGCCTGTCTGAAGGTCAGCGGGGACCTGGCCGCGGGGGTGGTCACCGACGTGGATCTCTTCAAGGCGGCTCTTTCGGTGTCAGCGGGCGACGTCCTCACGGTTGCCTACCGGGCGCCGGCCGCCGGCCCGTCGCACATTAAAGTGGGGCTCTCGTTCGAGACGAACGTGGCGGCCTTCACCTGGTTCGATGTGGATCCCACGTCGGACGGGAGCTGGCACACCCAGGAGATCCCGATCGGGGCGCACGCGGGCGAGACCATCGCCGTGATCTCGCTCCGCTTCGACTCGCCCGGCTTCCAGCCCGGGTTCGAACGGAAGATCGGCCGGCTCGGCGTGATTGCCGGCGCGGCCGATATCCCGGGCGCCCCCGCCAACGCGATGCTGGAAGACACGCTGATCACACCGAACTTCAAGGAGGCGGCGCTTCGACTGCAGTGGGACGCGTCGCCGGACCCCGTGTACCACTACCGGGTCTTCCGGCGGAATCCCGATCTGTCGCGCACCTACCTCGGGGGAACGCCGAACACGGCCCTCTACATTCCCAGGATCGTGCGGGCCGGCGCAGAGACCACTGCGGTCCTGGAGATCGAGGCGGTCGGTCCGGAGTTCGGCGTGTCGCCCCCCGACACCACGTCGGTGGTCTGGGGAGCGGAGCCGCCCAACGATACGCCAGTGGCGGAGTCCGGCGGTCCGTACTGCGGGCTCACCGGCGTGCCGCTGGATCTGGACGGCAGCGCCAGTTCCGACGTGGACGGCCCGCTGGCCGCGTGGGACTGGACGTTCGGCGATGGCGACTCGGCGTCGGGCGCGCAGGTGGCGCACACGTACCTCGCCGACGGCGACTACCAAGTGGTCCTGACGGTCACGGACCCCCTGGGGCGCACCGACTCCGACACAACGACCGCGTTCATCCGTGCGTCCGCGCCGGATCCGAATCCCGCACTGGCGTGGTGGCCCTTCAACGAGGGGTCCGGGGTCGTCGGTGCGGACTCCACCGGACAGGGCAACGATGCCGCGATCAACGGCCCCACGTGGACCACGGGGGTGCTCGGGGCGGCGCTGGACTGGGACGGAGTGGACGACTGGGCGCTGGTGAGCGACTTCCCCAAGTCCGACACCACGATGACGGTTTCGGCCTGGGTGTGGGCGGATTCCCGGCCGGCGTGGGCGTCGATCGCCAAGAACTGGGCCGCGTTCCCCGGGGCGTTTCATCTCGGGCTGCGCGACACGGACGGAGACGTGGAGGTGCAACTGGCGGAGTCCGATCTGGAGACGGTCAGCGTCCGAGAGGGTTCCGGCACGCCGTTGCCGCTGGGGGAGTGGCACCACATCGTCTTTGTCGCGGACAAGCGGAAGGTTCGCCTCTATCGCAACAAGACGGAGGTGGGAGCCGCC
This sequence comes from Gemmatimonadota bacterium, assembly GCA_021604925.1. GTDB lineage: Bacteria > ARS69 > ARS69 > ARS69 > ARS69 > BQJX01. The sequence goes on along the minus strand of BQJX01000291.1, from coordinate 1,901 downwards.
GGCTACGACGGAACGATCCGCACCACCCGCCCCGCCCTGGGCATCGGCGTGAAGACGAACGGTGTGGGCACCGCGCCCAGCAACGGATCCCCATCGTACTGGGATGGTCGCATCGACGATGTCCGCATCTACGACCGCGCCCTCTGCCGGGCCGAGATCGAATCGCTGTACGACAACACGCTCGCCACGGCCGTGCTGGAGGTCGGTGCGACGGCTCCGACCCGCTTCGAGCTTTCACCCACGCGGCCCAACCCGTTCTCCAGGTCCACCGAGATCCGCTACTCGCTGCCGAGCTCGACACGCGTTCGCATCGAGGTGTTCGATGTGACCGGACGACGCGTGGAGCGCATCGTGGACGAAGTCCAGGCGGCCGGTCTCTGGTCCGCGCACTGGCGGGGGCGCGATCGCGGCGGCAAGGCGGTGTCGGCCGGGGTCTACTTCGTGCGGATGGAGGCCGGTGACTTTCGGGCGGTTCGCAAGATGGTGTTCTTGCAGTAGGCTCGGGACGTCGAAGGCTCCGCTGGGGAGCCCGCCTCGTTCCGCGCCAGGAGAGAGCCATGGCCGAGCGCACCGTCTACTACGCCACCAATCGCCGACACACGGGGAACGCCGAACGACCGACCGGCTACTCGGGGAAACCGAGCGACGACGGGATCGAGAATCTTCGCCTGGGAGAAGTCCGGTTTCGCGTCGCCGAGGACCAGGTGGCCAGGAGACTCTCGAAGGCGTCTTCGCTGGGGCCGGGTGATGGCAACAGCCTGGCCAAGTACTTCTCCGGTCGCCTCAAGGACAACGGCCGCGTGGTTCCCTATCCGGAAAAGCTGGTCTCGTCCGAGGGCGAACTGCTTCCGGCCGCGAACCAGAAACTCGGAAGCCGCCGCTTGTTCGAGGCGCTCCGCTCCGCAATGACGTCGGGCTGCGACGTGCTGATCTATGTGCATGGCTACGGCGTGAGCTGGCGAAGCGCGGTGGCCTCCGCGGCAGCGTTGCAGGAGATGCTGAACCGGAAGCTGGGAGTGGGTGACAAGCCGGTGCTGGTACTCCTGTTCAGTTGGCCCTCCGATGGCAAGAAGATCCCGTGGACGTCGTACCGCTCAGACCGCAAGGATGCGGCGGACTCGGGTCTCGCGCTGGGACGCGGCATCCTGAAGCTACGCGACTACCTCTCCGGACTCTCGCCGCGCGACTACTGTGGCCAGAACCTCCACGTGCTCTGCCATTCGATGGGGAACTGGGTGTTGCGCAACGCGATCGATCGGATCCTGGAATACGGGGGCCCGCGGCCGTTGCCTCGCGTCCTCGACAGCGTGTTCATGTGTTCGCCGGACGTGGGGGATAGCGTGTTCGACAATCTCGGCAACTCGCCCGGGCCCATGCTTCCTCTGCTCGAGTTGGCGCGATCGGTCAGCATCTATCACAATCGCGGGGATGCCGCGTTGGTGGTGTCCGATACGACCAAGGGAAACGAGAATCGCCTGGGATCGAACGGGGCGGCGCACCCCCAGTCCTTGCACTCGCGAATGCAGCAAGTGGACTGCTCGCAGCAGGTCCACGGGGTGGTGGAGCACAGCTACTACATGGTAGGGCGGGTCAACGAGGACATCCGCCAGACCGTCGACGATCAGCCGCCGAACTCCGAACTCCGCAACCGCCGCCCGGGACCCTGGGAGAACACGTGGGTCCTTACCTGAGCCCGGTCCAGTGAGTCTGTTCGCGTCCGGTCGTTCCCGCGGGCTCGCGGCGCTTCTGCTTCTGCTCGCCGCGGCCCTCCGGCTGATGTGGCCGCTGACGGACCCGCCGGACTCCCTGTCCTGGTCGGGAGGGATCTTCACGGATCCCGCGTACAACTACCTGCCGGCACGGCTGGCCCTGGCCCACGGGGACGGGCCCACGATCGACCT
>BQJX01000290.1 GCA_021604925.1 Gemmatimonadota bacterium | reverse complement strand
CGTGGAGGATCCGGAACTGGTGGAGTCGGTGGCGCACCAGCTCCAGCAGATGAAGTGGGTCTCGGTGGCTCTGGCGCCCGTCCACCTGCTGGCTTTGTGGTGCGTCACGGCCGCGCTGTTCTGGTCGCTGGGAACCCTGGCCGAGGGCACCCTCCGCTTCCGGACCGCGTTGTGCATTGCCGCCTACGCCGCCGTGCCCACCGCGCTCGGCCGAGCGTTGGATCTGGCGGTGACCTGGTTCCAGGGGCCGGAGTTCACCAGCGGAATGGTGCCGGTGCTCACGTCCGCGTCGAGCATTGCGGTCCTGTTCCCGGGACTCTCGCAGCCGGAGTGGCTGCTGGCGCTGCTCAAGCACGTCACCGTGTTCAGCGCCTGGAGCGCCGGGCTCTGGGCCATCGGGCTCCGGGAAGCCACGCCCACCACCTGGGGACGGGCCGGGTTCGCGGCCGGATTCGTGTGGATGATGTACCTGGCCGCTGCCACCGTGGGAGAGGTGATCAGCGCATCCCTCACCCGGATGACTATTCCGGGTTGAGGGGCGGCCCGCCAAAGAGGGGTCGAACGGGCGGCGCTACTTGGACACTCCAGGTACGAGCAGCTGCTGCCCCACCTGGATCAGGTTGGCGTCCGAGAGGCCATTCGCCTCCACGATCGCGGCGGCGGTCACACCGTACTTCTTGGCGATGGAGGCAATGCTTTCGCCGGGCTTCACTTCGTGCATGTTGCCGAACGTGAAGGCGCTGGACTCGAGCGCGTCAATGCGATCCACCAGTTTGGCGTTCTCCTTGACCACTTCTTCCAGCACGAGATTGAGTCGCGTGAGGAGGTCTTCCCGGTCGCGCTCCTGTTCCTGTCCCACCACGGCAGCCTGCTGGGCGGCCTGTCGGACCTCGTCTTCCACCAGACGATCCGTCTGCTCGAGCTCCGTGATCCGCGTGGAGACCTCTCCCCCCAGCGCCGAAAGCTGCTGAAGGATGTCGTCCATGCGGAGGCGGAGCGCTTCGTTCTCGGCGCGGGTCTGGGTGATCTCCTGCTCCAGCCCCTCCATCCGCTCGTCGGTCCACGCGCTGCGGCGGGTCATGTCCGACTCGATCATTTCCACGTGCTTGGTGGTGGCCAGGCAACCGGGAAGGACGAGAGCCACGCCGACGCAGGCTGCGGCGCGCACCCACGCGCGCCGAGCCTGGTCGAGGTTTGAGAACGGCAGCGCGATCACGACCGCGGCGCCTCCACCCGGAACTCCGCCCGGCGGTTCTTGGCCCACGCGGCCTCGGTGGCGGCGCGATCCACCGGACGCTCCTCACCGTAGGAGATCGTCTGGAAGCGCGACTCCGCCACGCCCAGCGACACCAGGTACCGCTTGGTGGACAGCGCCCGCTGCTCGCCGAGCCCCAGGTTGTACTCGTTCGTGCCACGCTCATCGCAATGGCCCTCGACCAGCACCTTCCAGTTCGGGTTCGCCTTCAGCAGTCCGGCGATCGCTTCCAGAATAGGCTTGGACTCGGCCGTGATGCGGTACTTGTTGAACTCGAAGTGCACGGCGCGGAACACGTCCTTGTGGGCCACCATCGGATCCACGTAGACCGGCGTGGTGTCGCGAACAGGCGGCTCCACCACTTCACCAACCTCGACGGGCTCCACCGGGGTGGGATCCGGCTCGGGAGCGGGAGCGGGAGCCGTGGAACCACAGCCGGCGGCAAACACCAGAGCACCCAGCAACAGCACGCCGGTCATGAGATTGCGGTGATACATTTCGACTTACCTCCTAGTAGGACTCAAGGCAGCGGCGACCAATCGGGCGCCGTATACAGACCCGACCCCCGGGTGACCCGGAGGGTGCGACGCTCATTCAGGCTCGTGATAAAGAGATCCGTTCGACCCCCCGCCTTGCGGCTGTACAGGATGCTCCGTCCGTCGGGTGAAAAGCACGGGTCTTCGCATCCGCCCAACTCCGTCACCGTTGTCGTCTGTCGTGACTCCAGGTCGATCACCTGGATTTGGAACCCGTTCGATTGCAGCGCACAATACGCGATCTGTGTGCCGTCCGGCGACCAATCCGGCGCCGTGTTGTAACTCCCGCGCACCGTGACCCGTTGGCTCCCCGTTCCGTCCGCGTCCATCACGTAGATCTGCGGCCCTCCGGAACGATCGGACACGAAGGCTACTCGTTTCCCGTCCGGCGACCAGCACGGTGAGGCCTCCGTCCCAGAATCTCGTGTCAGGCGACGAATACTACCCGAGGTCAGATCCTTTGAATAGATATCCGGATCGCCGTCCCACGACAGAACCAGGACCAGCTGGGTACCGTCCGGGGACAGGTCGCCCTGGGCGTTGAGGCCCTCGTAGGCGGCCACTTTCTGCCGGGATCCCACCACGAGGTCGTGGACGTAGACATCCGGATACCGGTCCTGATAGGACGTGTAGCAGGCCCGGGTGCCGTCGGGCGACCAGCGGGGGCACAGTTCCAGCGCCGTGTCCCCGGTCAGCTCCCGCAGGCCGTACCCGTCGATGCCCATGGTCACGATCCGCTTGCCGTCCCCGGGATCCCACTCGCAGAGCACCCGTGTGGCGGCCAGACCCCGTTCCCCGGTCAGCGACAGCACCACGTCATCGGCGAAGGCGTGGACGCGGTCCCGGAGCCGGTCGCCCCGCCCCGCCGGATAGGAGCGCGAGAAGAGGATGTCGCCGGTGCCCACGTCGCGCACGGACGCGGTCAGCGACCCGCGCTCCGTCTCCATCTCGATGAGGACCTCGGCGCCACGGCGCTGCCAGTCATTGATGGTGCGGGGCGGCAGCATGCCGGGACGGACGGCCTGGAACCAGCCGGACAGTTCCAGGTCGAACGCGAGCACGTCGCCGGGCGGCGACCCCACCTCTTCCGCGGAAATCAGCGGGTACTTGTCGATGCCCACCGCGATGCGGCGATCCGCTTCCTTCTGCACGTCGATGATCGGCCCGGACTGCGCCCACGCGGCGGCGGCTCCCAGCTGGAGAACGAGCGCGATTCGGATCAGGAGCGGCGACACCCGCATCAACGGGCCCCTCCCGCCACCGTGAACCGTACCGTCAGCACCAAACTGTCCCCCTCGTAGGGCTCCGGCAGTGGCGGAAATGGCTGGGCCCGCTCCACCGCCCGTTGTGCGCTGGTGTCGAGTCCGGGGGTACCGGAACCCGACTGCACCACGACACCCGTCGCTCGTCCATCCCGATGAATCACGAAGGTCACCTGCACCTGATTGGCATGGCCGGCCAGCAGCCGGTCCCCGGGAGTATCCCAGGAGTCACGCACCCTGGTTTGCACCTGTTTCAGGTACCACGCAAACGGAAAATCGGTCGCCTGGACTTCGGTGGTGGCGGCCGACGGTTGCGGGAGTACCGCGTCCGTGGGCTCCGTCCCTTCGACCGCGTCCGGTGGGGTCGCCTCCGGTTCGGTGGCCTGATCCAGGCGCTGGCGCAGCCGTTCCGCGAGCGACGGTTCGTCGTCGGAGCGCTTGGGCGCCACCCGCTGGAACGTGCGCGGCGGGCGCACCTTCCGGGGGGCGGGCTTGACCGGCTCGGGCACGGGGTCGGGCTTCTGCGCGGGCGGCTCGTCCACCTTCTGCTCCACGACCTTTTCCACGACCGGGGGCTGGATCTCCGGTTTCGGCTCGGGCTTCTTCTCGGGTACGGGGTCGGGGAGCACTTCCGGCGCGGGGATTTCCACCGCGGCGACCAGCGAAACGGGGATCTTTTCCACGTCCCACTCGAACGCCTTGGGGCTGGGACCCACCAGGAAGCTCACGAAGGCCAGCACGTGGAGGACAAGAGAAACGGTCAGGCCGCGGGTCACGGTTGGGTCCGCCGGGGTTCGGTGGCCAGGCTGACCCGCGTGAGGCCGGCGATCCGGGCACGATCCAGAACGTCGAGCACCGATCCGTAGCCGAGGCGGTGATCGCCTTCCAGGAGCACCGGAAGCGAAGGATCGCGCGACGCCCGGAGCCGCAATTCATCGTCCAGTGACTGGGGCAGGATGGGCTTGCCGTCGAAGAAGATCTCGCCCTCCGGTCCCAGCGAGATCCGAAGCCCCTCTTCGGGTTCCGGAGCCGCCGAGGACGCCTCGGGCAGCTGCAGTTCGATGCCCTGGTTGAGGATGGGCGCCACCAGGACAAAGATGATAAGCAGCATCATGGTCACATCCACCAGGGACGTGATGTTGATCTGCGTGTTCATCTCCTGGACGGGACGTCGCTTGCTCCGCACGGGGTACCTACGCGTCTCGTCGCGCGAAGATGGCCGGCGACTCCGCGGCGGCCGGGGGCGCGGAAGGGGGCATGGCCTCGCCGCCCCGCGTGGCGTGATGGATGGTGCGCATGAACTCGGTGGAGAACCGGTCCAGCAGCATGGTCACCAGCTGGACCCTTCGGTTCAGCAGGTTGTACGCCACCACCGCCGGGATCGCGACGGCCAGACCGGCCACCGTGGTCACGAGCGCTTCGGCCACTCCGGGCGCCACCGCGGCAATCCCGGCACTGCCTTCCAGACCCATTCCGCGGAACGCGTTCATGATTCCCCACACCGTTCCAAACAGGCCGATGAACGGCGACGCGCTGGCCGCGACCGCCAAGACCAGATGGCCGCGTTCGAGGTCGGCGATCTGGTCCACGGTCTCCACTTCCATGGCGGCTTCCACGCGCTCCCGCGCATCCGGAGGGAGCGCTT
>BQJX01000289.1 GCA_021604925.1 Gemmatimonadota bacterium | reverse complement strand
TCGAAGAGGTCCACGCCGACCGGGTTCCCGCTCATGGCCTCGAACGAGGCCGGGCCGACGAACCGCGTGGCCGACTCGGTCATGACCACGGCCACCTCGGCGCCGCGATCCCGAAACTCGCGGCACAGCTCCGGCACCTTGTAGGCGGCAATGGAGCCGGCCACCCCGATCAGGACCCGCGGAGGTCCGGTCCGGTTCATGAGCCCTTGGTCGCGTCGCCCTTCTCTTCCTCGTCCGGGTAGAGCGAGAAATCGATCTCCCCTTCGTAGTAGCAGGGCGCGGTGACCACCTTGTCGTCGATGTGGTAGTCCAGGATCCCGATCGCCATCCGCTCCAGCGCTTCGTTCGTGGGCTTGATCTCCGGATCCTCGTCTTCCACCGGACGAGGCACGAACGGAACTTCCGGCACCAGCTCGTCCACGTGCTCGACCGCCTGGTTCAGGATGCTCTTGGCGCGGATGCGGCGCTCGTTCAATCGCCGCGCCTCCTGCGAGACCACGATCACGACTTCGTACGGGTTCTGCACCACTTCGAGCATGCGATCCACGGCGCCGCGGATCTTGCGATCCACGTCGGCGGGGCGCTCGTAGGGATTGGGAACCTGCGGGCCCGTGTCTCTCAGCTCAGCGGCGGCCGCGGCGGCCAGCTCTTCCTGCGTGGGTTCCGGTTGCTGCGGTGTCTTCTCAGTCATCATCGCTCCAGGTTCTGGGCCCCTTCCGGGGCATCCATTCCCGCTTCCGCGAGAATCGGCTCACTCTCCACTTGTCTCGAATGCAACACGCGCGATGCGCGACATCTCTCCGCCTGCACGATGGCCGCCACCCCTTCCCGGGTGCCGTCCAGATCGTGGTTCACCAACACGTAGTCATAGGCCGAAGCCGTTCTCATCTCCCGGCGTGCCGCCGCCAACCGGCGTTCGATCACGTGATCCGAATCCGTCGAACGACCGCGCAGCCGCTCTTCCAGGACCTCCAGGCTCGGAGGCATCAGGAAGACCAGGACCGCGTCCGCCCGCGACTTCCGGATCTGCAGGGCTCCCTGCACATCGATGTCCAGCAGCACCGACTTCCCACCTGCGACCTTGCGATCCAGGAAAGAGGCCGGGGTTCCGTAGAGGTTGCCATGGACCAACGCCCACTCCACGAACTCGTTCCGGTCCCGACGAGCCAGAAAGTCCGCCTCGTCGATGAAGAAGTAGTCGATCCCCTCCACTTCCTGCCCGCGCCGCGCGCGGGTGGTGCAGGACACCGAACTCACGATGTCGCGATCCGTGTCCAGCAGCCAGGTGGCCACGGACGTCTTCCCTGCCCCGGACGGACCGGAAAGAACCAACGGAAACGCGGGTCGGGTCGTCATTCGATGTTCTGAACCTGTTCGCGGAGACGTTCGATCTCCTCTTTCACTTCCACCACGAGATGGGCAATCCCGGCTTCCGACGACTTGGAACCGATCGTGTTCACTTCCCGGTTCATCTCCTGCAGAAGGAAGTCCAATCGCTTGCCGACCGGCTCACCCTTCTGCAGGAACGCCCGGAACGCGTCGTTGTGCGCGCGAAAGCGAACGAGCTCCTCCACGATATCGGCCCGATCGGCCAGCAGCGCCACCTCCTGCGCGATCCGATCCGGATCCACCTGCAATCCGTCCGGAACCAGCTTGGTCACGCGATCCATGATTCGATCGCGGACCTTCTCGGCGGCTCCGGCCGCCGCCTGCTCGATGGAGTCCAGCAACCCGTCCAGACGCTGCAACCGCTGGCTCAGGTCGCGGCCGAGCGCCTCTCCCTCTTGCCGGCGCATTTCCGCCAACTGCTCCACGGCGACTTCGAGCGCGGAGTCCAGCGCCTTCTCCACCGCTTCTTCGGGCAGCTCCCGCGACTCCCGGCGTACCAGGTCCGGCAGCTGCGCAAAGGTCACGGCATCCGTCTGCAGCGGAAAGCCGTGGGTCTCCTCCAGGCTCTGGAACAGCGTGCGGTACTCGTTGGCCAGTTCCGCGTCCAGGACCAGCCGCGTGCTCTCCGACTCCGCGCCGATGTCGATCGTGGCCGAAACCCGGCCCCGCGCGACGCGCTGCTTCAGCGCATCCTTGACCCGGCCTTCCAATCCCTGGAAATCCCGGGACAGCCGGATGGACGGGTCAAAGAAGCGATGATTCACGGAGCGCAGCTCGATCTTCACGAGGACACCCTCGTGGACCGCTTGGCCCGCCCCGTAACCCGTCATGCTACGGATCACCCGAACCCCCGACAACTGGAATAGATAGGAACCGGAGAGACTACAGGGCTCCGGGGCCGGTGGTCAAGAGGACTGCGGAAGGGTATCCTCCGCGGTTTCGGGGTTGTCCCCGTCCCGGAGGGTCCATTGAGCCGCAAGACCGCCACCCTGCTGATCTCGTGCCCGGATCGGACCGGGATCGTGGCGGCCGTTTCCGAGTTCGTGCACCGCCACGGGGGCAATCTGGTCCACTCGGATCAGCACACGGACCGGACCGCCGGCCTCTTCCTGCAGCGCCTGGAGTGGGAACAGGAGCGTTTCGCGCTCTCGGCCGCGGAGTTCCCGGCGGCCTTCCAACCCCTTGCCACCCGCTTCGAGATGACCTGGGAACTGCGGGCCGCCGAGCAGCCGCCGCGAATGGCCATTCTCGTGTCCAAGCACGGCCACTGCCTCTACGACCTGCTGGCCCGGCATCGGATGGCCCAGCTCGGGGCGGAGATCCCGCTGGTGGTCAGCAATCACCCGGATCTGGAGTCGGCCACGCGCGACCTGGGGGTCGACTTCCTGCACCTGCCGGTCTCTCCGGCCACCAAGTCACAGCAGGAGGCCGCGCTGCTCGAGCGACTTCAGGCGGAGCGGGTGGATGTGATCGTGCTGGCGCGCTACATGCAGGTGCTCTCGGCCGGGTTCCTTTCGCACTGGCAGCATCGCGTGATCAACATCCACCACTCGTTCCTGCCGGCGTTCGCCGGGGCCCGCCCCTACCACCAGGCCCACGAACGCGGGGTCAAGATCATCGGGGCCACGGCGCACTACGCCACCCAGGATCTGGACGAGGGTCCCATCATCGCGCAGGACGTGGTCCGGGTGAGTCATCGGGACTCGGTGCGCGATCTCGTCGCGAAGGGACGCGACCTGGAGAAGATCGTGCTCGCCCGGGCGGTTTCCGACCACCTGGCCGATCGGGTCCTGGTCTACGGCAACAAGACGGTCGTCTTTGATTGAGCTCACGGCAACTGGGCCACGAACCAATCCAGAAGCTCCGCCTCGTCCACGATCTTCCAGGAGTGCGGGGTCTCCTCCCGGGTGAGGCGCGTTCCCCGGGTGCTGGTCGTCACGAGTTCCGCCCGCTCACTGCCGAGGATCTTGAGCTGATTGATCAGCGCGGCGAGGTCGATCGAGTTCATGCTGTAGTAGTCCTTGCGGCGATTTTCGATCCACCAGTTCACATCGGGTTCGTGGTATGCACGCACCGGAATCGGAACGAGCGTCGCCGCGGCGCCACCGCCCGGAAGATCGTGGCTGTACGGAGATGCCCTTGCGTACGCTTCCGCAGCGGTGTCCGGGGTTCCGCCCAGATGGGTTTCCAGGAGATACGTGACCCAACGCCCCTCGTCGGTGGCCCCGGGATGGAATCGGGTTTCGCGGGCCCGAACCTCGGCCCGCCAGAGGCGAGCCAGATCCAGCGGCGCGTCCACGACTGCCACGCCGGCGACGTTCAGGTCATGCGCCTCCGGATGCTCCCGCAAGTGAATCGCGAGACGGAGCGCCCGGGTCCCGGCCAGCGACAGCCCGGCCAGGAACAGACGACGCGTGGGAACCGCGTTCGCGCTCAGCGCCGCCTCGATGCTCAGGCACACTTCGTGCGGAACGTCCCCGAAGTAGAAGTCCAGAGGATCGCCGGTCGACAGATGAAGTACCGCCAGCTGACGGGCGGTGGCCATCGCCTCCAGGGAGCCTTCCGCCCACGGGTACTCCAGCGCCACGCGTCCGCGCTGCGTGAACACGACCACTCCGCGCGTCCCGGCCGGGTCGTCCGGCAGCGCCAGGGTGAACCCGCGTTCCGTCCTCGGTATCAGGCGCTGCGACTCGGGACCGATGCGAAGAAAGCCGACGGGCGCCTCGTAGTCGTGGATCAAGGGATTCGCCAGCCCGACCGTCGGAACGCCCCCCACGGCGCATGCCCAGAGAGCGCCGGCCCGAGTCCAACCGCGGATGCTTCGTCTCATGATCCCCCTCGCCGGCCAGTACGGGATGCTCCGCAGACGGAACCGTGTCCCGCATCATCGCACAAGCCGGGCGACCGCCCAGCATTCCGGGCGGGATTTCGCGCCTCATCACGGATACACTGGCGCGGTGAAACGTCTACGTCTGCCCCCCGCCGCTCTCGCGCTCTTCGGCGTCGCCGCGCTCCTGCGCGTGGCGTACCTGCTGCAGAATCGGAGCAATCCGTTCTTCGCGCATCCCATCATCGATGGCTGGGAGTACTTGGCCCGCGCGCGCGCCATCCTGGCCGACGGGATTCTGTGGGATCAGGTGCCGATCCACGCGCCGCTGTACCCCACGCTGCTGGCCGGCCTGTTTGCTGTGGTCGGAGAGAACTTCACGGTGTTGTACGCGATCCAGCACGGGCTGGGCCTGGCCACGCTGTTCCTGGTCTCTCGAATCGCGCGGGACGGGTTCGGCCCGGGCGCCGGCCTCTTGGCGTTGG
>BQJX01000288.1 GCA_021604925.1 Gemmatimonadota bacterium | reverse complement strand
ATATCGACGAGATGACGGAGGTGGGGCGGACCCACTCCGAAGGCGTCACGTTCCGCCCGAAGAACCACCGCGGCTTCCGGTCGGCGGTCTCGATGGCGCGCAAGGGAACCCGGAAGGGATTCCACTGGGACGATCGCAAGGTGTGGGTGAACTCGCTCGCCGCGCTCTTCACCGATGGCGAGGGCTACCGCGAGATCGGGCAACCGAGCCTGCATGTGGCGATCGGCGCGGAGAAATGCAACGTCCACCTGGACGAGTTCGGGTTCGTCGCGATCGGACCGGACGGGCGGCCGTACTTCACGCCGGAGTCGCTTCCGCACGTGGGCGATGAACTCGTCTATCGCGCCATCATCCGGCCTCAGCTGGTCTGGGGTCTGAACAAGGCGCTGCCGGAATTCCTTGCGGCACCGGCGCTCGAGTTGCTGGACCACAGCTACGTGGTGCTCCCCAACCTGGACAGCCGGTACGGCTTCGACATCAACAACCGGTGGAAGCCGCGGGTGGGCATGGGGTTGAAGTTCAAGCCGCACGAGAAGGTGGAGTTGCGCTTCGAGTACACCTGCGGGAATCGGAGCTGCACCGACAACCGACAGATGGCGATCGTGAAGCTCAACCTCTGAGGAAGTGCCAGTCCGCCGCCGGCTACTGCGGGGAGCCGTCGGAACGCGCGCCCGTTCCGGGAGTGGTTGTCCTCCCGCACGGGGAGCCGTACACTCCGCTCCGTGATCGATGAACCGCAGTCTCCCGACGAGCCCACGCTCCCTTCGCCCGGCCGCGATCGCAAGTCGCCGCCGGGCCTGTCGCGCGCACCGATGAGCCCCGTCGGCCGGGGCCACTGGGCCGCGGTGGTAGTGTTGCTCGCCTACCTGGTCTGGAACGCTCTCTACTTCCTGTCGTTCACCGTGGATGACGCGTTCATCTCGTTCCGATACGCGCGCAACCTCGCCGAAGGGCTCGGGCCCGTCTACAACCCGGGCGAGCGCGTCGAGGGCTTCTCCAGCTTCAGCTACGTGATGTTGGCGGCCGCGTTCCTTCGGCTCGGGATGCCGCTGCTGCTTTCCATGAAGGTGTTCGGGCTCGCGTGCGCCGTCGGCGTGGCGTTGGCCTCCCACCAACTCTGCCGACGGCTTTTCGCTCCCGCGCCCTGGGCGCCCCACGCCGCGCTTCTGTGTCTGGCGCTGATCTGCATGCACACCAGCCTGGCGCTGTGGTCGCAGGCTGGCCTGGAGACCGTATTCTTCTCGCTGCTGATCGTGCTCTCGGTCTGGCGTTTCGAAGTGGAGCGCGATGGCGGTCGCGCACCGTGGTCCGCGGTGCTGGTCTGGCTGCTGGTGATCACCCGCCCGGAGGCGCCCCTCTACCTGGCGTACTTCGCGCTTCGGTTCTTCGGCGCCCGGCGGAACCCGGGCGTGGTGAAGGATGCCCTCCTCTGGCTCGGGGTGCTCCTTGTGCTGGTGCCCGCGTATGAGTGGTGGGGGTGGAGCTACTACGGAGCGTGGCTTCCGAACACGCACGCCGCCAAGGTGGGCGCCGCGAGCCTGGGCCCCGCGGGGGATGGGGAGTCCTTCCGCGGCGCTCGCTATCTGCTGGGGTTCCTGAAGGATCACGGCTGGGGCTTCTGGGTGCTGCTGGGGCTCGGCGCGGCCGGCGCCGTGATTCCTGGCCCGGCGCCGCGCGACGTCCGCCGACCGCTGGCGATCTACGCCCCCGTCCTGTCGGGGCTTGCCTTTGTGTACTACGCCGGCGCGGACTGGATGCCGCGACATCGTTTCTTCGTTCCGTTCCTGCCGTTGCTCCTGGCGGCCGTGTCCTTCGGTGTGTTCCGGCTCCGGAGCAGCGTGCGCGCGCGACGGAGCCTGGCGCTGCCGCTCCTCCTGGTAACGGCCGTGTCCGTGGGGCACTACGCGTACTCGCAGTCGTTCGGGTCCGCGGAGTCCACCTCCAAGCGCAAGGGCCACGAGGCCCGCGCCGCCCGCGGCTGGTGGCCGGCCCAGGTTCCAGAGCGCGTGACGCACGTTCGCTATCCGTTCGCCACACTGGCGGTCGAGGCGACGACCACCGTGCGAACCGGGGAATGGATCTCGCTGCCGGATATCGGGTTTGTCGGATACCTCACGGACAATCCCGTCTGGGACCAGCTGGGCCTCGTAACCGTTGCGGCCGCCCGCGCCCGGAACAACGCCGCGGACGACGGGTTTCAGGCAGCAATCGACGACCTTCTGTCGCGGGATCCGGCGATGATCGTGGAGCGCTCGGCGACGGGAGCCGCGTTCCTGAACAGCTTCTACGCGGCATTGCGCAGGGATCCCAGAATGCGCGAACGCTACGAGACGGACGGACCCTTCGAGCCGTTCTATCCTCGCGTGCACCGTCGCCGGGGCGCGGAAGACTTCGATGCGCAGGGGCAGCTGGATTGGGCGTTGTCCCGCCTGGAGAATCCCGGGACCCTGCGCGACGACGGCGGGCTGGTCCCGCTGGGCACGGGACCCACGGCCCGCGGAAACCGCGAGTGACCGGGCATCCACGGTTCCGTGGGTCTGCTAGGATGAAGCGAACGTGCGAACGACAGACGTCGGGAGGAGCGATGCGCGACCGAAGACGCAGTATTCTGGCCCGGGCCGCGGCCGTCGGCCTCGCCTGCGGACTTGCCTGGACCCCACCCGTCGCCCGCGCGACGGACGCGCGAACTCCCAACATCGTCATCATTCTTGCGGATGATCTGGGATACTCGGAGCCCAGCATCTACTACCCGGACACGGTTTCGCCCACGCCCAACCTCGATCGCCTGGCCGAACAGGGAATCCGATTCATGGATGCCCATTCGCCTTCCTCCGTCTGTTCGCCCACGCGGTACGCGCTGCTCACCGGCCGCTACGCCTGGCGAACCCGATTGAAGCACGGCGTGCTGTCCACGTTTTCGGAGCCGCTGATCGAACGCGATCGGGTGACGCTTCCCGAGATCCTGAAGTCCTGCGGCTATCGGACCGCGGCCATCGGCAAGTGGCATCTGGGGTTGAACGTGCCCGAGCTGAACGGCGACGGCTTTGTGCGCCCCGACGACCCCGAGAAGGCGCTGGCCAAGGTGGATTTCTCCGCGCCCATGCAGGATGGGCCGCTGGACCACGGCTTCGACACCTACTTTGGCGCGCAGCTGCGCGGAGTGCGCCGCTACGTGCGGGACCGGCACTTTGTGGAGGTGCCGGAGGCCGAGGAGGAGTGGAGCTTTCAGCAGCGGGGGCCGCGCTACCTCGCCGCCGCTCTGGAGTTCCTGGACGAGTGCCAGCTTCAGGATCCCGAGCGGCCGTTCTTTCTCTACTTCGGGTCGGAGTCGCCGCACGCGCCGTACGCGCCGGCCGACTCGTTGGCCGGCGTTGCGATTGCCGGAACGAGTCCCGCGGGACCGAGAGCGGATGCCATCAAGGAACTGGACGTCACGATTGGCGCGCTGGTCGGCCGGATCGACGAGCTCGGGTTGGCGCGCAACACGTTGGTGATCGTGACCAGCGACAACGGTCCCCCAAAGAGCGCCATGATCCACCGGGGAGCCGCTCCCCACGGCTTGCGGGGTTCCAAGGGGGGCGTGCAGGAAGCATCGCACCGGGTGCCGCTGGTGGCTCGGTGGGGCGACGGAACGGCCGCCGGGTCCACGATCGCGCCCGGAAGCGAGAGCTTTGAACTGGTAGGCCTGCAGGACATCGTGGCCACCGTGTCGGAGGTGGTCGGGGTTCCGCTGGGTCCCGACTCGGCCGAGGACTCCCAGAGCTTCTACGGGGCCCTTCTGCAGGAGACACCTGAGCGTCCGACCCGCACGGACGTGATCGTGCACGGGGCCCACGGAGAGTTCGGGATCCGGACCGCGGACTGGAAGTTCGTGGTGGATTTCGACTCCGTGGCCGTCGGCCCGGACGCGACGGCACCGCTGCCCGTGACCGGACAGCTGTTCGACCTGCGTTCGGACCCGGCGGAGTCCGTGGACAAAAGCGGTGACCATCCGGATCTGTCCCGGAGTCTGGCGGAAACGCTGAATCGTCAGCGCCGGGAAGGCAGAAGTGTCCGTGCGGACCGGAAGTCCCATTGATCGAACTGCACGGAAGGGAGCGTCGGGTCGCCCGGGCGCTGTTCGAGGCGTCGCCCCCCGGCGCCCATGGAAGCCTCGCGGCCGGATTGAGCGGTGAGTTCGGGCGGCTGTGGGTGGACCACGCGAAGACTCCCGCGGTGGCGCTCCTGCACCTGGACTTCTACTTCCTTGCCGGGGATCCCCGATCTTCGGCGGCGCGGGAAGTGGTGACCTCGCTCACGCGCCCGATCGCGGTCCTGGCCGGACCCGAGTGGGAGCCCCTGCTTCGGGAGCACTTCGGCGACACGCTGGAGACGTACCAGCGCACCGAGTTCGGTCAGGCCCCGCGGGATCTTGAGCGGTTGACGTCGTTCGCGAGCGCGCTGCCGGCCGGGTATCGCCTGCTGCGCGTGGGCGGGGCGGACGACGTGGAACGACTCGGGGCGTTCGACCGCGACCTTGTGGGAAACTTCCACGACGCCACGCACTTCCTCTCCGATGGCTTTGGCTGGGCGATCGAGTACGACGGAGAGATCGTGGCGGGGTGCTCGTCGTTTACGCGCGTCGGGGACCTGGTCGAGATCGAGATCGACACCCACCGGGAGCACCGCCGCCGGGGGCTGGCGCTGGCGACGGGATCCGCCCTGG
>BQJX01000287.1 GCA_021604925.1 Gemmatimonadota bacterium | reverse complement strand
GCGTGGCCACCGAGCTCGCGGAAGGAATGGAAGCCCGCGTCACGTGCACCGACTGCCACGTGGGTGATCCGCGCCACTACGAGGACGATCCCGAGGACTACCCGATGCCGCTGCCGGGGGCCCAGGGAGCGTCCACGCTGGCCGGGATCTGTTCCTCGTGCCACCAGAACTCGCATCAACAGAACATGCTCGAGAAGAACATCCATCTTGCCAACGACGTGGGCTGTTCGGACTGCCACCGGATTCACGGCTCCCACGAATCGGGACTCCTGCAAGCGCCCGAACCCGACCTTTGCTACTCCTGCCACGTCGGCGTGAAGGGGCAGTTCGCCCAGCCGTTCCGGCATCCCGTGAGCGACGGCATCGTGAAGTGCAGCGAGTGCCACCTCTCGCTGGACGAGACCGCCGGGGACCTGTCCTGGAACGGGACGAACAGCGTCTGCGTGAAGTGCCACCTCGAGTTCGAGGGGCCGTTCCCCTTCGAGCACCAGGCCACCATGGACTACTCCCCGGAAGAGGGTGGGTGCCTGGCCTGCCACGAGGCGCACGGCTCTTCGCAGCCGCGGATGCTTCGGCAGCCGTACGAGGCACCCCACTTCCAGCTATGCACCCAGTGCCACCAGGTGCCGCCGCTCCACCAGCAGAACCCGCAGCACGGCGCGGAGTGGGCCGGCATTGCGTGCAACGAGTGCCACACCGACGTTCACGGGTCGTATACGAGCCGCAGTTTCCTGAGCCCGGTGCTTGAGACTCAGGGTTGCCTGAAGGCGGGCTGTCACAAGTAGGACGGTGAACCAATGAGAACGAAGACGCTCTCGACTGTCTCCATCGCGCTGATCGTACTGGTCACGTCGCCCGTGCGCGGCAGCTGGGACGGCACGCTGAAACTGGGTGGCATCGTCCTCGACGAAGAGGGGGACCGCTCCGCCGTTCAGGAGACGTACAACATCCACGATGGGTTCTCCCTGTCCCAGATCCGGCTGTCCGGCACGCCGACCAAGGACACGCACGTCCTGCTGAACCTGCGGGAGATCAACCTGGATGGCCGCCAGGGGGACTTCCTCCTTCGCGTGCCCAGCCTTCTCAAGGTGAACGCCTCCTTCGATCAGCACCGGCAGGTGTTCGACTCCGGAGGTGGCGTGAACTCCGACCGAAGGGACTTCCGCCTGGGTGCCCACGTGACCCCGGTGAAGTGGCTGCGGGTGTCCGGTGGATTCGGCGTGATGGACCGGGAGGGAGACCGACTGGGGTTCCTCAGCAGCACGGGGGCCGTGCGCGGAGCCGAGACCACCAGCGAACTGGGGACCGGCTACGACTACTCCATGCGCACGGGAAACGTGGGCGCCGAGGTCCGGAAGGATCGCCGCGGGTTCGCCCTGGACTACCGGGGCACGGACTTCACCGAGAACCTGAACCCCGACGCCGATCGAACCGGGAACGTCATCTCCGCGCGCGGCTGGGCACCTTCGCCGCTGTACCGAAAGCTGACCCACATGATCCGGGCGGCCTACGGCGTGAGCGAACTGGCGAGCGCGGTCGACTACACGTTCGGCAGCTTCCAGTACACCGGCGTGGTGCGGCCCCTGGACGACTTCCAGTTCAAGTACGGCTTCGACGGGCAGCGGATCGACCACGAGACCACGGGAATGAAGACCGATCGGTTCCAGCACGACGTGGACGCCACGTTCTACCACGCGGATGGGAACGCCACCGCGGGATACAGCTTCGAGACGAACGACGACGACCGCCACCTGACCAGCTACCAGAGCTGGCGGTTTGGAGCGACCCTTCGGGGAGACCGGCACACCTCGCGCGTTCGCTATTCGGGGCGCGAGAAACGGGATACGGAAGGACTGACTCTCCTCAGGAACGTGGAGTCGTCCCGCATCCTCGCAGATGTGGAATTGAGGCCACGGAAAGACGTCTCCCTGGGGGTGGGCCTCAAGATCCGAGATCGCGAGTTTCCGGATATCGGAGTGGAGGCCCAGGGACGGATGCTCAGCGGGAACGCGGGATACACCATGGATGGCTGGGGGGGGCTGTCCGGCACCTACACCTTCACCCAGGACGAGTACACGGATCTTGCCGCCGGGTACGACGTGAAGACGCACGTGGTCACGGGCCGGGTGGACATCACCCGGATTCAGAACCTGCGACTCTCGGGCGGCCTCACGTACCTGGATGTCGGCAAGGACCTGAACATCGAGAAGTCGATCCTGTTCGTGGAAACCGGATACACCGTCGCCGACGATTACCACTTCGATGTGAAGTACAACGTGTACAACTACGACGACTACGTAGTGCTGGATCGCTATTACACCGCCAATGCAGTCTGGTTCACCTTTGCCTACGACTTCCACGTCGAGTAGGCGTTCAGAGGAGGAGTTGGGATGTCTGTCCACAGAACGCTGATGGCGCTCACAGCGGTTGTCCTGTTGCTGTGGGCCCAGGGGTGCGATCGCACCATCAACTTGGTCGAGGAGACGTCGGGCGACATGCCGCTGTCGTGCGCCGAGTGCCACGACTCCAGTGACCTGATCACGGGCGTGTCCACCCAATGGGCCGCGTCCGTCCATGGGTCGGGCACGGCGTACGGGCGGGGAACCAGCGCGAGTTGCGCCGGGTGCCACTCCGGAAGTGCCTTCGTGGAGATGCTGGCGGCCGGTCTGGACGCCGGCTCGGTGGAGGAAGGCGATCCGGATCCCACGCGCCAGGATTGCCGCGCGTGCCACATGATTCACGAGACGTACACCTTTGATGACTTCGACCTCCGGACCATCGAGCCCGTGAGCTTCTACGCGATCGACGGCGTGACGTTCGATGGTGGCACCGGAAACCTCTGCGTCAATTGCCACCAGCCCCGCCGGGTCATCCCGGCTGCGGAGGGAGGCGTCATTTCCGGGATCAGCACCCACTGGGGCCCGCACCACGGGCCGCAGAGCGCCATGCTGCTGGGCCTGGGGGGCGGACCGGGAGTGACCGGTACGCCGCACGGCCACTACGGGGCCGTGGAGAACAGCTGCGCGGGTTGCCACATGGGCGAGGGCGCGAACCACACGTTCGAACCCGAGGTGGAGACCTGCCAGGTCTGTCATCCGGGTGCGACGAACTTCGACTACAACGGCGTCCAGACGGAGATCCAGGGACTGTCCGATACGCTCGGGGGGCTGCTGCTGACGGCGGGCCTGATCGACGAGAACAGTCCGGATGGTCACCCGACCGTTTCCTCGGCTCCCGAGGACCAGGCTATTGCGCTGTGGAACTGGCTCTACGTGGCCCACGAGGACCAGAGCCTGGGCGTCCACAATGCGGACTACGCCCGGGCGCTGCTGCAGGACGGCATCGCGAGGATGACTCCGTAGGCGGACCTCACGACAGACATCTCGTCGCGGGCGGGTGCTCACCGAGCGCCCGCCCGTTCTGTTGGTGGCGGCCGTCGCCCGGGAGGAGCCGCGAGTTCACTCGGGTCGCGCATGCGATCGCCGGGGATCGTGACCACGATCGACTGCCAGGAAGGAGACCCAAGCGCGCACCGGATCGGCCGGCCCAGCTCCGGAGGGAGGGTTCCGGTTCCGGACTCCCGCCGGGCGGTGCTACACTGCGCGGATGTCGCCCTGTCCCCAGTGTTCCGCACCGGTCTCGCCGGAAAGCAGGTTCTGTCCGGCTTGCGGGAGCGCGGTCTCCGCTGCGTCAGGTGCGGCGGACCAGACCACGCCGCTCGGCGCCGACGTGACCACGCCGACCGGCGGCGCACGTTTGGGCCCCGACGCACGCCTCGGTGCGGGCGCGGGCGCCGGCTCTCCGGCCAACCGCGTGTCCTCCGGCCCGAACTCCCGTTTCGTCCCTGGCGCAATGGTCGCCGGCCGGTACCGGGTCGTGGGGCTGTTGGGCCGCGGCGGCATGGGCGAAGTCTACCGCGCCGACGACCTCAAGCTCGGGCAGCCCGTGGCCCTGAAGTTCCTTCCGGAGGGGCTGGATCAAGACCCGGTCCGAATGGAGCACTTCCTCAACGAGGTCCGCACTGCGCGCCAGGTCACCCACCCGAACGTGTGCCGCGTCTACGACATCGGCGACGTGGACGGGCAGCACTTCCTGTCCATGGAGTACGTGGACGGTGAGGATCTCACATCGCTGCTGCTGCGTATCGGCCGGCTCCCGAACGAGCGCGCCGTCACGGTAGCCCGGCAGATCTGTGCGGGGCTGGCGGCCGCGCACGACCAGGGGATCCTCCACCGGGATCTCAAGCCCGCGAACGTGATGATCGACGGCCGCGGCCAGGTGCGATTGACCGACTTCGGCCTCGCCGGGCTTGCGGAGAGCTTTGGTGCGGAGGATGCCCGGGCCGGAACGCCGGCCTACATGGCGCCCGAGCAGCTCGCCGGGGAGGGCGTCACCACCCGAAGCGACATCTACTCGCTCGGCCTTGTTCTGTATGAGCTGTTCACGGGGCAGCGCGCGTTTTCGGCTGAGACGCTCGCGGAACTGCGGAACGCGCGAGAGAGCTCCACGCCCTCCCGGCCCTCCGCGCTCGTCGAAGGCATGGATCCGGCGGCGGAACGGGCGGTGCTGCATTGTCTGGAGCGGAATCCGCAGGACCGGCCGGCCTCGGCACTGGCCGTTTCCGCCGCACTTCCCGGCGAAGATCCCCTCGCGGCGGCGCTGGCCGCAGGCGAGATCCCATCGCCGGAGCTGGTCGCGGAGGCAGGACGGCGCGACGCGCTGCGCCCCGGGATTGCGGTCCTC
>BQJX01000286.1 GCA_021604925.1 Gemmatimonadota bacterium | reverse complement strand
CGACGCGGCCAGGTGCATGACCGCGTCGAAACGGTGGCCGGACAGCGCCGCCTGCAATGCCGCCTTGTCCCGCAAGTCGACGTGCACGAACTCGGCGGCGTCGGGGACCGCTTCCCGGTGCCCGGTGCTCAGATCATCCACCACCGTGGTTTCGTGGCCCTCTTCGACCAGTCGCTCGCACACCACGCTGCCGATGTACCCGGCCCCGCCGGTGACCAGAACCTTCATCGATCTCCTGCCTGTCTGGGTTCCTCGAAGGGCGCCACCCTATCGGCGGGGCCACGGGCCTGTCAACGTACCCTCGGCGGCTTTCATCGCCGTCCTTACGGTCAATTGGGGCGGGCAATCGATTCCGGGGCAAAGGCTTAGGAGCCTGACCGCAGGCGGACTTGGGGGGGTGTCTTGACTCTGGGGAATCGAACCTGATACGCTGATCGGGCACCAAACACCGGATCGTGCCTGGGACCGCTCCCTCAGGGCCCCACATTCGAGAATGCAACTCCGGAAAGGCAGCTTGCCGGCACTATGGTTTACATCACCAAGGACCGCAGCTTCGCCAAGGATGTCGCAGAAAGGCACGGTGCGAGCTCCATGCAGCACTCGGTAGCCCGCATCTACGGCCGTCCCGACGACATGGTCGACTGCAACCCAATGCAGACCTGGTACTACTACAACGAACGCGTCGCTTTCGTGTTTGACAGCGACAAGATCTCCCAGATCACCGAGTTGAAGTCCTACTAGCGGCCGTACCGGCCGAACGATCGTACGGACTGACAACCGGAAGGCGGCCGGGCCAGCCAAGGGCCCGGCCCCCTTTTTTTTGGCACGGCGGGTTGCCGCTGCCGGCCCGGTTGCCGCTGCCGCGAGTCCGGGCAGCGCCGCCGCGTGACCGTGTGCCCCTAGCCGGCCGCGCACTCCACCGGTTCGTCACCTTCGATCCGCATCAACGTGGGCAGCAGGAATCCCAGCGCTCCGAGCGACACGCAGAGCATTCCGCCGGCGACGTACCAGGTCCCCACCCCCACGAGTTCCGCCACGGGCGCCGCAAAGAGCAGGCCGAGCGGAGCCATGATCCCCGCCAGACTCGCGAGCAGCGTGAAGACCCGGCCCTGGAACTCCGGCGCGATGGTGGCCTGCAGGATCGCGTGGACCGGGCCGTTCACCAGCGGCACCATCATGCCGACCGCGAGCATGGCGCCGAGGAGCCAGGTGAAGTTCCCTTCGGGAGTGACTCCCACCGCCAGCACGGCCAGGCCCAGCGCGACCATGCCCAGCAACGTGGTCACGATGCGCCGTGCGAAGCCGCCCCACACCCCTAGCAGGATTCCGCCGGCCAGCATGCCCACCCCGAAGATCGACGTGCTCCATCCGAACTGCGCCGCGTCCCCGTGCAGGCGCTCCAGCACCAGCAGCGGGAGCAGCGAGAACGCGGGCACGAGCATCAGGTTGAGAACCGCCGCGATCCCGATCAGCGTGAGGTGACCCTTCCGGTCCCGGAGATACGAAAACCCCGCCATCATCTCCTGCCAGACGGAGGGCTCGGATTCGGAACTCGCGCGGGGTCGCGGAACGTGAATAAAGATCAGGGGAACGATGGCCAGCAACGCCGTCCCCACATCCAGCATCATCACCTGCGCCATCGGCAACGTTGCGTAGAGCAAGGCGCCCAGTGGTGCGCCCACGATCAGCACCAGACCCTCCAGACTCTGGTTGAGACCCTGGATCTGCGTGAAGAGTCGTTCCGGAACCATGAGCGTGGTGGACGCCTTCATGGCCGGCCCGTGGAACGCCGCTCCCAACGCCCGGACGAAGAGCAGCACCAGGACGTGCTCGGGCCCCGCGCTTCCGCGCAGGAACAGCCCGGCGAGCACCAACGAGGCCAGTCCGATCACGCCATCCGCGACCAGCATGATCGTCTTGCGACTCCACCGATCCACCAGCGCCCCGATCACCGGACCGAGGACGACCTGCGGTACCAGACCGACCAACGTGGCCGTGGCCAGGATCGTGGCGGAGCCGGTCTCCTTGGTGACCCACCAGATGAGCGCAAACTGAACCGCCGCGCTGCCCAGCAGAGACAGGGTCTGGCCGGTCCACAGGGTGAAAAATGGACGCAGCGGTGTCTCCGTACGATCGTTCATCTGGTCGGTTTGGCCGGCGCCGCTCATGGACTCGGCCGGGGCGGCCGTGTCGTTCAGGGTGCTGGTGGCGCTCGTGGCGGCCGTGGACTCAGTCGGGGTGCTGGCTTCGCCGGCCGGGCTCGTGCTTCTCACGGTGTCCGCGGCGGCGTTGTCTCGCTTGTCGTCAGGCATTGGGTTCCTCCCGTGGCTATTCACAGGAGTAGAATATCGGCCCATTGGTGATTATTCAATAACTATTTAATAATAATGTTCGTGTGAATCTGGTAAGCTGGATCCACGTTGACTGAGTCTAACAAACGCCATTCCAATAGGATACGTCCATGTCCGAAGAATCAGAGGTCCCCCCCACTCCCAAGCTCCCCACCCGGGAAGTGATGGTTCTCACGGAGTTGGAGCAGATCAAGGTCCTGGCCGACCCGCTTCGGATCCGGATCCTGGAGGAGCTCTGCGAGGAGCGAACCACCAAGCAGGTGGCGGAGCGGCTCGGCGAAAAGCCCACCAAGCTGTACCACCATGTCGAGGCGCTGGATCGGGTCGGACTGATCTCGCTCACGCGAACCAAGCAGAACCGGGGCACGCTGGAGAAGTACTACCAGGCCGTTGCGCGGAGCTTCCGCGCGGACACCCGGGCATTCTCCGCCCTCTCGGAGACTCCCGACGAGGAGAAGGACGCGCTGCGCCACGTGGTCGAGACGATCCTCTCTTCCACTTCCGCAGAACTCATGAGCCTGATCGAGTCCGGGCAAGCCGATCGCCTCGAAGGAGAAGGGCTGCTCACGTTCGTGGAGATCGGCGTGGACGAGGAACACGTCCGCGAACTCCGGAAACGACTGGAAGACATCATCGCCTGGCTCACTTCCCTGGCTGACGACGACGACGATTCCATTCCTGAACAGCGTCACCGGCTGACGATTGCCTACTACCCGATCGAGTCGCGCGAACCCGCGGCGCCGGGCGACCCGGCCTAGCCGGAACGGCCCGCCCCGTGGATCGAGCGACCGTCGCGGCTCCGCTCCCTCGGTTTCCTTGCCATCGTGATCCGATCGTTGCGTTTCTCGACGCCGGGCGATGACGGAAGTCAACTTCCCCGCTACGATCGTCGATGGAAAGGGTCCCGCTCAACCTGACCCCCCGCGGAGCCTGCCTTGTCCATTCCTCGCCCACCCGTGGTGCGTGACCGCCCGCAACTGGCCCGGCGGCCGCTGCTGTTCGCGCTGACCTACGTGGTACTCGCGGTCGGCTTTCTCTACGACGCGGTGCTCAGCGGCGGCTCCTACCTGTTGCGCGACATCCTCACCTTCTTCCACCCGTGGCAGACCGCGGTGCGCGAATCGTTGCAGGCCGGGCAGCTGCCGCTGTGGAACCACGACACGTTCTGCGGCATTCCGCTGGCCGCCAACCTGCAGAGCGGCGTGTTCTATCCGCCGAACTGGCTCTACGCCGTGTTGCCCTTCGATACCGCGCTCACCATGGGCATGGTGCTCCACCTGGCGTTGGCCGGCATGCTGATGCACGTGTTCCTGCGCCGACTTGCGTTGAACCAGTCGTCCGCGTTCCTGGGCGGCGTGCTGTTCGCGTTCGGATCGTGGTCGCTGTCGTACCTCGAATTCCCGATGAAGCTCGGCTCCGCCATCTGGCTGCCGTTGCTGTGGACGGGAATCTGGGACGCGATGGCGTCCGGTCGACGACGCGGTCTGGGCTGGGGCGCGCTGGCGGTGGGACTGTCGCTGCTCGCCGGCTATCCGCAGATGACGTTCCTGGGACTCCTCTCGGCGGGCCTGCTTGCCCTGCTGCTCGCGATCCAGACCCTGCGCGACGGCGATCTCTCCCGGATGGACCGGCTTCATCGGCTGGGTGCGCTCCCGGTGATCGTGCTGCTGGGAGCGGGGATCGCCGGCATCCAGCTGCTTCCCGCGGCCGAAATGACGGAGCTGTCGTCCAAGACCGTGGCCTACGATCCCGCGGTGGCCATGACGCGATCGCTCCCCGCCAAGGGCCTTCTGGGAATGATCGATCCGTTCCTGTTCGGGTTCCCGGGCGTCGCGCGCTTCTGGGGCGGGGAGATCATGGAGTACTGCTTTGGTGCGTTCTACGTGGGCGGACTGGGGTTGATTCTCGTGCTGGGTTCCGCGCCGGCGTTCCTCCGCTTCCAGCGACGCCGACGCGTCCGGCGCGAGGACCTGGTAACGCCCGTGGAAACCGCCATCGTCCCGCGAGTGATTCCCTTCTTCCTGCTGGGGGGACTCGCGCTCGGCATTCTCCTCTCGCTCGGTCGGAACACGCCGGTGTACGGATGGCTCCACGAGTTCCTGCCGGGATTCGGTCGGACGCGTTGGCCCGCCACGGCCGGTTTCCTCATTGCCGTGCACCTGGCCGCTCTGGCCGCGGTGGGCGTGCAGGCCATCCGCCGCGACTACCGACGGATTCACATCGCTTCGTGGTGCGCCATCGGGTGGGGCGCGCTGACCTTGGCGGGATGGCTGCTGGTGCGCGGCCCGCTGGCCGGCGCCGCGCGTTCGTTCCTGCTCGACGGCGCCCCCGCCTACCAGCAGGGCGCGTGGGACGCAGCGTCCGCCGACTGGCACGGCACACTGTGGCTTCGGGCGTTG
>BQJX01000285.1 GCA_021604925.1 Gemmatimonadota bacterium | reverse complement strand
AGGTCCGCGTTGTACCGGCCGATGAACGCGTCCCACGAGAAGTCCCCGTCCTTGCCGAACGTGAACTCGCGGATGAGGAAGTAGCGCAGCGCGTCGGGGCCCGTGACCCCGATCACGTCCAGCGGATCCACGATGTTGCCCAGCGACTTGGACATCTTCACGCCGGCCTGGTAGATGAACCCGTGCCCGAAGATCGAGCGCGGCAGTTCCAAACCCGCGGCCATGAGCATGGCCGGCCAGATCACGCAGTGGAAGCGAGTGATGTCCTTGCCCACGATGTGCACGTCGCACGGCCACCACTTCCCGAACTTCTCCTCGTCGCTGCCGAAGCCGATGCCGGAGATGTAGTTCGTAAGCGCATCGAACCACACGTAGACCACATGTCCGGGTTCGTCCGGAAACGGGATGCCCCAAGTGACCCCCGCGCGCGAGATGGACAGGTCCTCCAGCCCCCCTTCCAGGAAGGCCACCACCTCGTTGCGGCGCGTCTCCGGGCGAATGAAGTCCGGGTGGGCCCGGATGTGTTCCAGCAGCGGCTCCCGGAAGTCCGAAAGGCGAAAGAAGAAATTCTCCTCTTCCACCCAGCGCGGCTGGGTCTGGTGGTTGGGGCACTTGCCGTCTTCCAGATCCTTTTCCGTGTAGAACGCCTCGCAGCCTTCGCAGTACCAGCCCTCGTACTTCGCCTTCCGAAGGTAGCCCGCATCCTGCACGCGGCGAAGAATCTCGCGCACGCCCACATGGTGGCGCGGCTCGCTGGTCCGGATGAACTCGTCCCAGCGGATCAGCAGCTTCTCGTACGTCCCGCGGTACACGGCATCCATCTTGTCCACGTACTGCTGCGGCGTCACGCCCAGCGCGGCGGCGCTCTTCTCCATCTTGGTGCCGTGCTCGTCATTCCCGATGAGGAAGCGAACATCCCACCCGAGCGCGCGTCGCGAACGGGCGATGCAATCCGCCGTGACCTTCTCGTAGGCGTGGCCGAGATGCGGCGGCGCATTCACGTAGTCGATCGCGGTGGTGAGGTAGAACTTGCCGTTCACGCGGCTCTCCGGGATGGGGGTCAACTGGACCGTGCATGATCCCCGCCCGGGACGCGCCGGTCAAGCGCGGTGCCGGAGGTCGGGAGCCGCCGGGGGAAGGGGAGCCGGGAGCGACGGGGCGGGGTCTAGCGGAGCTTGGTGGACTGGAGCCAGGGACCGGGATTGATCGGCTCGGCGTCCTTGCGGATCTCGAAGTGCAGGACGCTCCCCAGCAGCGAACCGGAGTCGCCCACCGTGGCGATGACTTCACCCGTGGCCACCATGTCCCCGGCCGACACGAACACCCGCGACGTGTGGGCGTACAGGGAGTAGTACCCGCCGCCGTGATTCAGGATGATGCACTGCCCGTAGCCCGGTAGCCAGTTCACGTAGTCGGCCCGTCCCAGGTGCACCGCCCGCACGTCCGTCTCGCGCGCCGCCTCGATGTCGATCCCGCCGTTGAACGTGCTGGTGCCGAACCGCTTGTCCTTCTGCACGCCGAACCAGCGCGACACCTTGCCGTCCGTGGGCCAGGCGAGCTGGCCCTTCCGCTGCTCGA
Organism: Gemmatimonadota bacterium; assembly: GCA_021604925.1. Lineage (GTDB taxonomy): Bacteria > ARS69 > ARS69 > ARS69 > ARS69 > BQJX01. Next base: position 3,204 of record BQJX01000285.1, on the reverse strand, counting down.
AGCCGGTTCCCTCCGCGGGGAGATCGCCTTCCAGGGCAAGGCGCGCCTTGGCCTCCAGGTCCGCCAACAGCTGCTGGACCTGCTGCTCCACCTGTTCCAGTTCCCCGATCAGCAACTCGCGACGCTGCTTCTCGCCCTGCACCGAGGACAGCAACGCACCCCGTTCCTCACGCTTCTCCACGAGCGCCGTCTTTTCCTTCTCCGACTCCAGCCGGATCCCCTGGACCTCGTCCTGCTTGCGCTGGAGCTCCTTCTCGGTTTCATGCACGCGGGCCACCGAACCCTGGATATCCTCGTAGAGCCGACGATCCTGATCGGCCACGAGCAGGAGCCACTCGAAGCGCCGCACCAGGTCCACGGCGGACGTGGCCCCCAGCAGCACCTGCAGTCCGGGCTTCTCGCCGAACTTGTAGATGTTCCGGAGCCGCCGACTCAGCACGCCGCGTCGTTCGTCCAGGCGGACGCGCTCGGTCGCCAGGCGGGACCGGGTTCGCTCCAGATCCGAGGAGAGCCGCTCCTCCTTGCGCCGCAATCCGGTCACGACGCGTTCCTTCAGATTCAACTCGGAGTCGATGCCGTTCAGCTGCGTGAGGATCTGCGTCTCCCGCTTCGCGAACTTGATCCGCTCCGCCTTGGCCTTCTCCAGGTCCAGACGGATCCGCTCGAGCTCGGCGGCCTCGTTCGCGATCTCTTCGTGGAACGGGACAAAGGGCTCGGGCTGGGTGGGCGGATTGGCCGCGGGCGACGCCGCCACGAGCGCCACCACGGTCCCGGCGGCCAGCAGCGCGAGTCGCGCGGCTACCATTTGCGGAGGAACCCCTGCAGGGAAACGACGCTGCCCAGGCCGCCCAGGAACGCGCCGAATCCCACGAAGATGGCAAAGATGGGGATCGAGAGCTCGATCAGCTCGGGCACGCGGTCCTGCAGGAAGCCGGTCAGCGTGACGAGCAGCGCGGTGGCGAGACACGCGGCCACGGTTCCCTGCAACACGCCTTCGATGACAAAGGGGCGCCGGATCACTCCGATCGTGGCGCCGACCATCTTCATGAGTTCGATCATCTCGCGGCGCGCGATCAACGTGAGCTTGACCGTGTTGGCCACCACGACCATGGACGAGAGCGCCACCACGATGCCGAGGAACAGGTCCACCAGCACCAGGATCACGATGACGCGATTCAGTCGTCCCACCCAGTCCTTGCCCCACTTCACTTCGTCCACGCCGGCCATGCCCTCGATCTGCGTGGCGAACTCCGCGATCCTCTCGGTGGTCTTCCAGTCGTCAAAGAGCGCCACCTCGAACGTGTCCGGAAGCGGGTTCGCCTCCAGCGCTTCCAGGAGGTACTCCTTCTGGCTCAGCTCCGAGCGGAAGCGCGCCATCGCGTCGTCGCGGGTCAGGTACGACACGCTGCTCACGCCGGGATGCTCGCGCAGGAACCGATCGAGGGATTGGAGCTCCACGTCGCGCAGGCCGTCCTGCACGAACACGGCCACCTCCACCTGCGACTGCACGGCCACGATCGCGGCCCGCAGATTCACGGTGAGCAGCAGGAAGATGCCCAGCACGAAGAGCGAGAGCCCCATGACGGCGACCGACGACACGGCCAGCATGGGCGAGCGGCGCAGGTTGAGTACGCCCTCCCTCAGCGTGAACAGGAACGTGTTCATACGTTCATCCCGGTGCGGACCGGCCGCGACACGTGGGGCGCCACCGCGGCCAGGGCGGCCTCGCTCTCGCTGCCGGCCGGCGCATCCTTCACCAGTCGCCCCTTGTCCAGGATCAGGGTGCGCGCGCGGAATTCGCGGGCCACGTTCAGGTCGTGCGTGGCCACCAGGACCGCGGTCCCTCCCGCGGCCACCTTGCGGAGGATCTTGAACACCTCGCGCTTGTTGTCATCGTCCAGGTTGCCGGTGGGCTCGTCCGCCAGCACCAGGAACGGATCACTCACGATGGCACGCGCCAGTCCGATGCGCTGCTGCTCGCCGCCGGACAGTTCGCTCGGCATGGCATCCCCGCGTCCCGAGAGGCCCACCAGGGCCAGGGCGCGGACCACCCGGCGATGGAGCCCCTTGCGCCCGGCTCCGGTGGCGCGCAGGACAAACGCCACGTTCTCGTAGGCCGTTCGGTCCGGCAGCAAACGAAAATCCTGGAAGACCACACCGATCCGGCGACGCACGTACGGCAGCTCGCGCTTCTTGACGCGACCGTTCGCGCGCCCCTCCAGAAGGAGTTCGCCCGTGGAAGGCTGCTGTTCAAAGGAAAGGAGCTTCATCAGGGTCGTCTTCCCGGCGCCCGAGGGACCCGTGAGAACGACGAACTCGCCCTTGTCGATCGTGAAGGAGATGTCCTTCACGCCCCAGCGATCCCGGCGAAACTCTTTTCCGACCTTGTTGAGAGATATCATCGCATTCCTTGAATCGGCAAAGATCGCCCAAACATTGAGCGACTTTCCCGACGATCCAGCGATCCGAGGGACCGTGGAACCCCAGGGGCGTACCCGTCGTCCTCCACCCAGCATCCGACGACCGCCGATTCGGCGGTCTCACCTGCTTCCAAGCTAGTGTCTGGCGCCTACCGCGGTCAAGAGGGACCTAGGCTCCACTCCGCCGCCACCCGGGCTGCTTCCAGCAGGCTCTCCGGGGAGGCGATGCCCTTTCCGGCGATGTCGAAGGCGGTGCCGTGGTCCACGCTGGTCCGCACAAAGGGAAGCCCCAGGGTGATGTTCACGGCGCGTCCCTCGGACAGGAGCTTCACCGGAATCAGCCCCTGGTCGTGGTACATGGCCACCACGGCGTCGAAGCCGGTTTGCCGCAGGAAGAAGGAGTCGGCCGCGAACGGGCCCCTCACCTGCCAGCCGAGCGCCCGTGCCCGTTCGATGGCGGGCGCGATCACGCGCGCCTCCTCGTCGCCAAAGCGGCCTTCTTCGCCCGCGTGCGGATTCACGCCCAGGACCGCGATGGTGGGGTCCGCGATCCGCAGGCGGGAGCGCAGGGCGTCGTGCGTGAGCCGGATCGTCTCGAGAAGCCCGTCCACGGTGAGCGCGCGCGACACGTCCGCCAGCGGAATGTGGATGGTGGCCAGCGTGAGGCGAAGCGAACGGGCCAGGAACATCATGGCCACGGAGTCCACGCCGGCGAGTTCCGCCAGGAACTCGGTATGTCCGGGGTGACGAACGCCCGCGGCCGCCAGGGACACCTTGGAGATCG
>BQJX01000284.1 GCA_021604925.1 Gemmatimonadota bacterium | reverse complement strand
AGGATCAGAAACCCGACGAAGCGCGCAGACGCCCGCGGCGCGTTGTTCACGCTGTCCCTCCCCTGCGAATGGCTGAGGCGCCGCCACGCGGTGGGAGATCCCACGCGACAACGAGCGGCACTCCAAGGGTCAGACGCAGCGGACGCTCGACGTGTTCAGATCCGGGTGGAAGGCCCCGGCGATTCCTAGGGAAAGATCCCCAGGTCCAGGTACGCCCCGGAGATCTTCTCGATCGCGAGCGCGTAGGACGCCATCCGCAGATCCTGAACCTTCTTGCGGCGCAGCATGAGCGTCCGGATATCGCGATAGGCGCAGCGCATGGTGTCCTCCAGCCCCGAGTTCACGAGCGCCAGCTCATCGTGCGAGCGGAGCAGGATCTTGCGGGCCAGCGGATCGATCTCCTTGCCGGTGTTCGCCTCGATCGCGCGGATGATCGTCTCCGCCTCCATGCTCTCCAGGTGCTGCGACATGCGACCGTAGTGCATGTGGGACAGGTTCTTCGTCCATTCGAAGTACGACACGGTCACGCCGCCGGCATTCAGGTACATGTCGGGGATGATCATGACGTTCCGCTTGCGCAGTGTCTCGTCGGCCGAGGCGGTGATGGGACCATTCGCCGCTTCCGCAATGATCTTGGCCCGGACACGATGCACGTTGCGCGCGTTGATCTGGTTCTCGAGCGCCGCCGGGATCACCATGTCCACGTCCAGGAACAGGACATCGTTGCCCTTCTTCATGTTCTTGGCGCCGGGGAAGTTCAGGACGGACCCGGTGCGCTTCATGTGACGCTGGAGCTTCTCCGGGTCGATGCCCTTGGCATCGTAGATGCCGCCGTCCCATTCGCCGACGGCCACGATCTTGACGTCGTCCTCCTCGTGGAGGAACTTGGCCGCGTGGAAGCCCACGTTGCCGAAGCCCTGGATGGCCACGCGCTTGCCGGCCAGGCCCGGCTTCATGCCGAAGCCGGCAAGATCCTCGGGATGGCTGAACGCCTCGCGGATGCCGAACTGCACGCCGCGTCCGGTCGCCTCCACGCGCCCCTGGATACCGCCCTGCTGGAACGGCTTGCCGGTGATGCACGCCTGGTTGTCGGGCTCGCCGGGATGGAACGCGTCGTAGGTGTCCACGATCCACGCCATCTCCCGGGGACCGGTGCCCATGTCGGGAGCGGGCACGTTCACGTGCGGACCCAGGAAGTCCTTCTTGATGAGTTCGGCCGCGTACCGCCGCGTGATCTTCTCGAGTTCACTCGTGCGAAACTTGCGCGGGTTGATCTTGACCCCGCCCTTGGAGCCGCCGAACGGCACGTCCACGATCGCGCACTTGTAGGTCATCAGGGCGGCCAGCGCCATGACCTCGTCGCGCGTCACGGCTTCGCTGTACCGAATTCCACCCTTCACCGGCTTCAGATGGTGACTGTGCTCCGCCCGGAACCCCTCGATGATGACGTAGTCCTTGCCATGCTTGATCGGAAACTGCACCGAGTAGACGTTGTTGCAGACCTTGATCTGCTGGAGCAGGCCGGGATGGATCTTGGTGCTCACGGCCGCGCGGTCGAACTGCAGGTTCACGTTCTCCCACAAGGAGGTCGGCTGGTCGGACTTCCGGGGCTTCTTGGCTGCGGGCATGCGCGGACACTCTCCTGTGGAACGGGGCTCAGAGGGCGTGAGAAGGTGGAATACAGTAGGCGGGGCCAGACCGCGGAGTCAACCAACGGATGGAACCGGGGGGCGGGCCGACGGGTTCACGGAGGGAAGCTGCCGGAGGACCCGGTGCCGGGCGCCGGCCCTCCTCGGCCTCATCCATTGCCCGGCCTCACGCCGTCCGCTAGAATCGATGCCCGCACCCCGGCAAGGCCGAAGGAGGACAACTGAATGCGTGGAACCACTGCTGTCGCGCTCGTGATCGCGGTTTGGGCCGCCCTGACCCCCGAGGCGCAGGGGCAGGTCATGCGCGAACTGGACCCCATCGCGCTGGAGTACCGGATTCTCTGGGGCGAGCCGCTGGCTCCCGTGGGATCCGCCTCCGTGGCGTTCTCGCCGGTCGACACCAAGCGCGGACGCCGCCTCGAGGTGGAGTCCACCATCCAGTACACCCTTCCGAGAGACACTCCCTTCCACTACGAGGAGGAGTCCAAGCTCGTCTGCGACGAAGAGGGCGTGGCCAGCTTCGAGACGACGGCCCGGGCACTCGGCAAGGAGCGGATCAACGTGGCCATCCGGATGGGCGACGACTACCACGTCACGACCACGTTCCAGGACAAGAAGAAGACCAAGACGATCACCTCCGGCGTCCAGCGCACGAACTTCGGCCTGTTCGCGGGCGGTTTCATGGACGAGGCGCTCAACCAGGGCGACCTGCTGCGGGACTATCCGCTGCTGTTTCCGGTGGGCGGCGACCACCAGCCCCGTCAGAAGTACCGCGAGGCCGTGCTGCCGTTCGTGGTGTCCGCGGACAAGCGCGTGCGCTCCATCGTCACCCGAATCAAACGCCCCAACGACGACTCGGACCGGCTCTGGAACACGGTCGAGGGTCATCAGATCCTGCTGCGGATGGAGGAGCAGACCACGCAGGGACTCATGGTCTACGAACTGCTCTCCGTGAACGGCGTTTCGGCCGGCGAAAGCGAGTACATCCAGTGATGGAGGACGCCCGGCGGCTCGTCGACGAGCACGTGCGGCAACGCGCCCAGCTCGAGCACGAATCGCACCTGGCCGAGTGGGAACTGGCCCTGACCAGCGACGAGAAGTGGGAAGCGAAGTCCGTGGAGTTGGGCATCCGGATCCGGAACCTGCTGTCGGACCGCGACTCCTTTCGGCGACTGGGCGAGATCCGCGCCGCCGGGACGCTCACCGATCCGGAACTGGCCCGCGAGGTGGAGCTCCTGTATCTGGAGCAGACCGACAACCAGACGGACCCCGCTCTGTTGAAGAAACTGGTCGAAACGGAGACGAAGACAGAAGCGCTCTTCGGCCGGTTCCGCCCTGTGGTGGACGGGAAAGAGATCTCGGAGAACGACATCCGCCAGACGCTTCGCGACTCGGACGACGTGCCGCTGCGGCGCCGCACCTGGGAAGCGTCCAAAGAGGTGGGTGCCCAGGTCGCGCCGCTGGTTCTGGAGATGGTGGAACTGCGGAACCGCGCCGCCCGCGACGCCGGATTCGACGACTACCACACCATGGCGCTGGAGTTGCAGGAGATCCGTCCGTCGTTCCTCTTCGACGTGCTGGAGGACCTGGAGAGCCGCACCGCGGCGCCCTTCGACGAAGCCATCGGCGAGCTCTTTGCCCGCCAGGCCCAGCGCTTCGGGACGTCTCCGGACGGGATCCGGCCCTGGCATCTCTCCGACGCCTTCTTCCAGGAGGCCGTGCCTCCGGCGGACCTGGACCTCGCTCCGTTCTACGCGGACCGGGATCTCGTGCAACTCACGCGCGACGGCTGCGCGGCCATGGGCTTCGACGTGGCCGATTCGCTGCAGCGGTCGGACCTGTTCCCGCGCGACCGGAAGAACCAGCACGCCTTCTGCACGCACATCGACCGGATGTCGGATGACGTCCGCGTCCTCTGCAACGTGGTGCCCAACGACAACTGGATGGACACCATGCTGCACGAGTTCGGACACGCGGTGTACGACCTCGGCCTGGACCGCGATCTGCCCTGGCTGCTCCGGCAGCCGGCGCACATCCTGTCCACGGAGGCGATCGCGCTGCTCTTCGGACGTCTGGCCACGAACCCGGACTGGATGATCCGGCAGCTGGGCGCGCCCGCCGACCAGGTGGATCCGTTGCGCGCGCCGTTGCGCGAATACTCGCGCTTCAAGCAGCTGCTCTTCCCGCGCTGGGTCATGGTCATGGTGTACTTCGAGCGGGAGATGTACCGGAACCCGGGGCAGGACCTGAATCGCGTGTGGTGGGATCTGGTGGAGCGGTTCCAAAAGGTCCCGCGCCCCGAGGGGCGCAACGCCCCCGACTGGGCGGCCAAGATCCACGTGGGCCTGGCCCCGGTGTACTACCAGAACTACCTGCTCGGTGATCTCATGGCGTCGCAACTGGACTCGTTCCTGCGGGACAAGCTGGACACTCCGTACTGGTTCGAGCGACCCGAGACCGCCGAGATCCTCACCAAGAAGCTGTTCCACGATGGCGCGCGCTACGACTGGAACGAGGCCCTGCGAAAGATGACGGGGCACGTGCTGGATCCGGCGCACTACGTCGAACAGTTCGTCGCAGTCGCCAGTTGACGCCAAGGCCGCGCGCGCGAGGCGACGGCTTCGAGTCGGCGGACGTCCTTCGCGAACTCTCCACGGCTCCGGACGGCCGGCTCTCCTTCCATGACCTGGCCGACCGTTGCGCGATTCCCCGGCGCAGTCGGCCGGAGTTCCGCCGCTTCCTGAAGACGCTGGTTCGCGACGGCGTCCTGCGTCCCGCGAGAGGGCGCGCCTACCGCATCGGGCGTCGACGCTCCGCTCCCGACGAGCACGCCGTGGAAGGCGTGGTGCGTCGACATGCGAACGGATTCGGCTTCCTGATTCGCGAGGAGGACGAGGACCTCTTCCTGCCGCCCCGCGAGATGCGGGACGTGCTCGACGGCGACACCGTCCGGGCGATCCCCAGCCCCGGCCGCTACGGACGGGTGGCCGGAAAGGTCACGGCGATCGTGCGGCGCGGACGCACGTCGATCGTGGGGCAGTACCAGCGGATCGGCGCCCGCGAACAGGTGATGCCCGAGCCCGGGATGTTCGACGAGCCGATCGATCTGGTGCCGGGCGCGGTGCAACCGCGCAACGGCGAGATCGTGGAAGTGGAGATCCGCGACTT
>BQJX01000283.1 GCA_021604925.1 Gemmatimonadota bacterium | reverse complement strand
AATGATCCGGGTGCGGCCTCTCCGTGCCCCCATCTCCGAGGGACCCGCCCCATGAAGCGCATCGATGCCGTCCTGTGGCCCACCCTTCTCGTTCTCCTGTCCCTGGGGACGGCCGGTTGCCGGTCCGCCGGAGACTCCTCGCTGGGGATTGGCCCCTCGGACGATCCGTCCACGCTGGCACGAACGGCCCAGCCGCGCTCCTTCTTCATTCTGCAACACGCCGACGTCCGATCGAGCCAGTGGCCCACCGAGTACCAGGACGTGGAGCTCTTCGTCTGCAATCCGGCCCTCAGCGCCGCGGACATCGCCAAGGTGCGTCGGGACATCCCGGACGCCAAGCTCCTTGCCTACCTGAACGCGCAGGAAGTCGCGATCCATCGGTTCTCCGGGGACTACTACGAGGCGCTGACGGCGCGCTTCGACTCGTCGATGTGCATCATCGATCTCGCGGAGGACCGGATCCTCTTCCTGGAGGAAGACGATCACCCGGCGTTCGTTCTGAACCAGGATTCCGCCGACGTGCTCGTGGCGTTCCATCGGGATGTGACCATGGCGATGGACTGGGATGGCCTGTACATCGACCAGTGCACGTTGCGTTTCCCCGTGTCGAAGAAGCGTCTCCTGGAAGAGGCGGACACCGAGTACGACATCAATGGCGACGGCGTGGCCGATACCTACGAGGAGCTGGAGATCCAGTACGAGACCTGGCGTCCGTACTTTACGTCCGAGTTGCGAAGGGTAGTGCGCCGGAACGTGGCCAGCGCGCCGCGCGGCGCCCGGAACAAGGTCATCCTGCTCGGGAACGCCGGCGGGCCCCTGGCCGATCCCGCCCTGAACGGGCTCACGCTGGAGGGGATCGGGGTGGCCTACTCCCCGTTCGCGGCCATCGAATGGGCGCTGGCGCAGGAGGCGGTCTCGGTCAGTCCGAAGATGACCGGAGGCTGGATCCGGTTGCCGGTGAGCGTGATCCCCACCACCTACTTTGCCAACGAGGTGAACGGCTACCTCGGCGACATCTACAACCAGGACATCGGGACCCCGCAGGAGTTCTGATCGCGGCGAACGCACCGTGACAGGCACCCGCACGCCCGTTAACATGCGGCCTTCCCGCAGCCGAGGCGAGCCGCGTGCCCAAAGCGCCCACCCCCCGCGCGACCGCGCGAACCATGGCCCAGCAGCAGCGCGAGATCTCGGTCAGCGAGTTCTTCACCAAGAACCGCCACCTGCTGGGGTTTGACAGCCCCACCAAGGCGCTGCTCACCACGGTCAAGGAAGCGGTCGACAACGCGTTGGACGCGTGTGAGGAAGCCGGCATTCTCCCCGACCTCTTCGTGGAGGTCCGTCCCACGGCCGAGAACCGGTTCCGGATCACGGTGGAGGACAACGGACCCGGGATCATGAAGGCGCAGATCCCCCGGATCTTCGGGAAGCTTCTCTACGGCTCCAAGTTCCATCGGCTTCGACAGAGCCGGGGGCAGCAGGGAATCGGCATCTCGGCCGCCGGCATGTACGGGCAACTCACCACCGGAAAGCCCGTCGTGATCGAGAGTCGCACGGGCCCGCGCAAGACCGCCCACCGGTTCGAGCTGGTGATCGACACGTTGAAGAACGAACCGGTCATCAGGAAGGACACGGAGGCCGACTGGGGCGACCGGCCCAGCGGCACGCGGGTCGAGATCGAGCTGGAGGGCGTGCACAAGGGGGGCCGCCACGGCACCGAGGCCTACCTTCGCCAGACGGTTCTCGCCAATCCCCACGTCCAGATCGTGTTCCGGAACACGAAGGGCGAGGAGGTCCGCTGGGAGCGGGCCGCCTTTGATCTTCCGCCGGCGGCGCAGGAAATTCTGCCGCATCCTTACGGGGTGGAACTGGGAGTGCTCCTCCGAATGGCCAAGGACACCACGTCGCGGCAGCTCGGCGCGTTCTTCCGCCAGGAGTTCAGCCGGGTCGGCCCCAAGGCCGCCCGGGCGATCGTGGAAGGCGCCGGGCTCTCGATCACCAGCTCGCCCAAGCGGCTCTCCGCGGAGGGCGCCGAGAAGCTGATCGCATCCATTCGCAACACCCGGATTCCGCAACCGCCCACCGGTTGCCTCTCCCCCATTGGAGCGGAGCGGATGGAGGCCAGTCTGCGTGAACAGGTGAACGCCGACTTCTACACGGCCGTCTCCCGGGGCCCTTCCGTCTACCGAGGCAATCCCTTCCAGGTGGAAGTGGGGCTCGCCTACGGCGGCGAACTCCCCGCCGACCAGCTCTGCGCCCTGAACCGTTTCGCCAACCGCGTGCCGCTGCAGTATCAGCAGGGTGCCTGCGCGATCTCGCGCGCCGTCCTGGCCACCAACTGGCGCTCGTACGGCCTCCAGCAGAGTCGCGGCGCGCTGCCCACCGCACCCCTGGTTCTGCTGGTGCATGTGGCCAGCGTGTGGGTGCCGTTCACAAGCGAGAGCAAGGAAGCGGTCGCCGGCTACGACGAGATCCTCAAGGAACTGAGGCTCGGCCTGCAGGACGCCGGACGCAAGCTCGGGCAGTTCATCCGCCGCGGCCAGCGGGAGCGCGACGCCGCGCGCAAGCGAGCCTACATCGAGAAGTACATCCCGCACATCGGCATCGCCCTTCAGGAGATCCTGGGTCTGTCCGAGCGCGAAGAAAAGCGGGTGGTGGATACCCTCACTGGAACTCTCCAGCGAAGTCGCAAGGTCTAGGAGACGCGTCATGGCCAGCAGGAAGCCAAGCAAAGCGACCGCCAAGAAGAGCAGCCGCAAGGCGAAGAAGAAAGCCACGCCGAACGCGAAGGGCAAAGGAAAGGCAAAGGGCAAAGGAACAGCGAAGGGGAAGGTGAAGGCGAAGTCGAAGGTGAAGGGCAAGGCGAAGGCGAAGGTGAAGGGCAAGGCGAAGGCGAAGGCGAAGGCGAAGCCCAAACCCAAGGCAAAGTCGACGCCCAAAGCAAAGGCGAAGTCCAAGTCCAAGCCAGCGCAGAAGCCCAAGGTAACGGCAAAGCCCAAACCCAAGGCAACGCAGAGGGCCAAGCCGAGAGCGAAGGCGAAGGTGAAGGTAAAGGTAAAGGCCAAGGCCAAGCAGAAGCCCAAGGCGAATGCGAAGACGAAGGCCAAGGCCCCGCGGAAGCAGGCGACGTCGAGCACGAAGGCGGCCCGATCCGCCAAGTCGCGGTCCGACAGCGCCACCGTGGTGGGCAAGATCCGCGACGAAGCCCAGGCGGTCCACGGCAAGATCCTCCGCAAGGCGGCGCCGTCGCTGAAGTTCCCGGTCCGCAGCCTCAGCAATGTGGTCTATCGGCCCGGCGACGGCTTCTTCAGGATGCGCGGCAAGAAGAAGGAACGCGCGCTGACCGTCGGTACGGTCAAGACGTTCGCGCAGACGCTGCGAATGATGGCCTTCTCGAAGGAGCTGGTGGAGACCGACGACATCGCGACCAAGCGGGAGGCGTACTACGTCAGCAAGAACTGGGATGACTGTCGCTTCGCCGAACAGCCGGAAAGCGACACCGTGATGGAGGACGTGGAAGCGCTGTTCGGAGTGAATCGCGAGCAGCTGGGTTTCATCCCGGAGGAGAAGGGCGGCGACGTGGCCGGCGAGCTCATGGTCATCGACCATGATCGCGAGACCGGCGAGGAACTGCGAATCGACTGCACGCGCTTCGGCAGTGGCGCCTACTCCATCCCCATCTCGGTCGAGGATCTCCAGTTCGAAACCGACGCCAAGTTCATCCTGGCGATCGAGACCGCGGGAATGTTCCAACGACTCGTCAAGCACACCTACTGGCGCTCCGCCCAGTGCATCCTGGTCTCGCTGGGCGGCGTGCCCACGCGCGCCTGCCGTCGCTTCATCCGGCGACTCGCGGACGAACGCTCGCTTCCCGTCTACGTCTTCGTGGACGGCGACCCGTACGGCTACTCCAACATCTACCGGACCCTCAAGGTGGGCAGCGGGAACGCGGCGCACATGAACGAGTACTTCTGCGTACCGCAGGCCAAGTTCCTGGGAGTGACTCCGCAGGACATCGTGGACTACGAACTTCCCACCCACCCGCTCAAGGAAGTGGACATCAAGCGCGCCAAGGACGCGCTGAAGAACGATCCCTTCATCCAGCATTTCAAGGAGTGGCAGAAGGCCCTTGCGCAGCTGATCAAGATGGGGGTTCGCGTGGAGCAGCAGGCCCTGGCCAAGCACGGGCTGAACTACGTGATCGACGAATACCTGCCGCGCAAGCTCGCGAACCCGAAGCTGTTCCTGCCCTGATCCGGGCCCGGGGTGGTCCCGACCGGCCCGCCGGGTCGGCAATCCCGGAACCGGTATGCAACCTCCCGGACGCGGGCCGCGTACTTCACGAACCTGGAACCCCGGATCCGCCGTGCTGAGAACCGCGTCGATTGCCTTCTGGACCTACGTGACCCCGCTGATGGCCATGCGCGCCACGCGGATCGGGATCCTGTTCTTCGGCTTGTTCCTGGCCGGAACGCTGCTGCTGGGCTTGACCGGGGCGGCGTCGCACACGCTCATGACCACCTCGTTGAAGGCGGCGCGGCAGTTCCTCGTGATGCTCGGGTTGCCGCTGGGCGCCGCCATCGTGGCGGAGATGCCGATTCGCGACGGCATCCGTCATCGCACGCTGCTCTATCCGCTGCTCGGCCCGGTGGATCGAGCCACCATGGCCGTGGTGCGAACGCTGGTGACCGCACTGCTTCTGGGCGCGGCCGTGGGGCTGCTGCTCACGGTCATCCGGATTCTGCTGGGCGACGGCCTCGGGTTCCTGCCGCGGGAACTGGCCGCGGCGTTTCTCGGGGCGCTGGCCTACACGTCGATCTTCGGG
>BQJX01000282.1 GCA_021604925.1 Gemmatimonadota bacterium | reverse complement strand
AAAAATCGCCGTGCAGGCGCAGCGTCTTCAGGCCCGCGCGTGCGAGCAGGTGCTCGAACTCGTAGCGATGGAACCATCGCCAGCGCATCGGGGCGTGGTCGGTACCGATCTTGCGCTTCCCGCGGTACTCGTTCCAGTAGTAGTCCAGGTATCCGATCTGGCGGGGCACGTCGCTTCGCACGCGGAACCGCTGCACGATCCGGTGACCCGTGCGCGGGTGCTTCCGCTCGTACGAGACCTGCAGCTTCCCTTCCTCCCGGGCGAGTTCGGCGAGGTCCGGATTCCACAGATCGATGACGGCCAGTCCGTCGGCCGCCAGGCGCGCGCGGATGTTGCGCAGTGCGGACAGTTGCTGCGGCACCGTGTACAGGTGATTGAAGGCGCGGAACGGAACCAGCACGGTGCCGAAGCGTCCGCGGACCACCGGGTCCGCCATGTCGCCCAGCACCAGGCGCGCCTCTCCGCGAGCGCCGCGCAGCCGCGCCAGGCGCTTTTCGGCTCTTTCCAGCATGAGCGGCGAGAGCTCCACGGCGGTCACGTCGAAGCCGGCCCGCAGGAGCGCCGCGGTCACGCGCCCGGTGCCCGCCCCCAGTTCCAGCACCGGGCCGCCTCCCTCGACGGCCCGCTCGCAGTAGAACGGAAGGTCGTGACGCATGCGACGGTCGTAGTCGAAGTCGTACCACTTGGCCATGGCGTCGAACTCGGGCGCGGCGGGGCCTTCCGGCGTTCGGCTCACCGCGGCAGGGTCCCACGCGGCGGGGTTTCGCGCGGCGGGGCTTCGCGCGGCCGGGACACCCACGGCAGGGTCCCACGCGGCGCGGTCACCCACGGCAGGGTCACACGCGGCCCGATCACACGCGTGCGGTCGGGTGTCCGGCCGGGCCGCTCACGTCGCGGATGCCCTGGAACTCGAAGTAGACTTCCTTGCAGTAGTCGCGCTTCTCGAGGTCGTAGGTTCCGCTCCACTTCCGGTCCCGGATCCGCTGGATCCAGCCGAGCATGAAGTCCACTTCTCCCTCGGTGTTGAACACGCCCATGCTCACCCGGAGTGCGCCCGGCAGTTCCGCGTTCTCGTCGCCGGAGCGCAGCCGATCCACGAGGTCGCTCACGTCGCCGACCCGCAGCAGCAGATGCAGATACGGATGCGCGCAGAAGCAGCCGTTGCGCGTGGCAATGGCGCCCTCGTTGTTCAGGATGGCCGACGCCAGATCGTGATGCACACCCTCGATGTTGAAGCTGACCACGCCCAGTCGCGACTCCGCGTCGGGCGGGCCGTACAGTTCGATGCCGTCCATGGCCTGGAGACCTTCGATGGCCCGCCGGGTCAGCTCCACCTCGTGATGGCGAATGGCGTCCAGACCGATGTCGCTCAGGAAGTCCAACGCCTTGGCCATGGCGATGGCGCCCGGGATGTTGGGCGTGCCGCCCAGGTGCCGATCCGGTCCGGTGGTCCACACCACGTCGTCCTCGGTGACCGCCAGCACGGCGCCGCCGCCCGGACGGTACGGCGGCAGAGCGTCCATGAACGACGTGGGTGCCACCAGGAACGCCGACCCGAACGGCGCGTACGCCTTGTGGCCGGCCGCCGCGAAGAAGTCGATGCACTCGGCGGGGTCGTTCGGCTTCAGGTCCACGGGGTGATGCGCCAGCATCTGCGCGCCGTCCACGCAGATCCGCGCCCCCGCGGCGTGCGCCAGGCGGGCGATCTCGTGGATCTTCGGCATCCAGCCGGTCACGTTGGACGCTGCGGTCACCGTGACCAGCTTGACCTTGTGGTCGGCCAGCTTTTTCTTCAGGTCCGCCATGTCCAGCGTGCCGTCTTCACACATGCCCACCATGACCGTCTCGCCGCGTGCGCGGAACGGCAGGTCGTTCGAGTGGTGTTCCAGAACGGAGGTCAGGACCACTCCGTCCTCGTGCGACATGGCGTAGGCGGCCAGATCGAGCGCGGACGTGGTGTTGGTGGTGAGGTAGATGGTCTGCTTGTGCAGATCCGCGCCCACGTAGCGGGCCACGGTCTCGGACACCCGGTCGAACAGGTCGCTGGCGATCATGCTGAGGTTGTGGTGACCGCGGTGGATGTTGGCGTAGTACTTCTCCAGGAACTCCCGATGCGCGTCCAGCACGGCGCGCGGCGGATGCGTGCTGGCGCCGTGGTCGAAGTAGCGGATCGGCTGCGGAGCGGCCTCTCCGGGGATCGGGAATTTCTGGCGGCAGATCGGGAATTCGTCCCGAATCCAGCGGATATCGAGCTTCACGGGTTCCTCACGGCAGAGATCAGGAGGATGGCGGTCCCCGGAAGGATAGCGGCGCCCTCCCCGGGGTTCCACCCCATTCTCGAAGCTCCCTAGCGGAGGCGCACCGGGTCCGGCCGGCGGAAACCGCCCGGCTCGTCATCGTCCAGGTAGAACAGCTCCAGGACAACGCCGCCGGCGGGTTCCACGGTGAGAATCGCGAACTGATTCGCCTCGCCCTTTCGCGCCATCACGTCTTCCTGGACCACGCCCCAGTGGTCCAGACCCAGCCAGCCGACCTGGTCCAGCCAGGTCCCCTCCTGGCCGCGGATGTCCCGGGCGCGCCGCTCGCGCGAACCGAACCACAGGAACTTGTCGCGCGGGCGTCCCGAAATGTTGATCAGATCGATGGTGTGGCCGTCCGAGCGCACCATCCGGAACCGCTCGTAGGTGTGCGTGTGTCCGGTGACGATCAGGTCCACTCCCCCGTCCGCCAGCAGGTCCACCAGGATTTCGCCCTTGTCCTGGAAGTTCCACATGGAGCACGCGGCGTTCAGGTGCTTCTCCGAAGACTGCACCAGCGGATGATGCATCACCACAACGGTGACCGCCGGCGGGTTCTCGCGCAGATCGGCCATCTGTTCGCGGATCCAGCGCATCTGCGCGCCCTCGCGCGTGGCCGGATCGATGTCCAGAGGACAGGCCTTGCGATCCCCGTCTTCGCCGTAGACGAAGTCGTTCGTGTCCAGGAACAGGAACGTGGCCGCGCCCAGGTCCTTGCGATAGTAGAAGCGGTCGGGCGTGATCTCCGGGTCCAGGTACGACAGGAACGCGGCCGCGTTCTCCCGCGCCTCCCGGGTCCGGTTGTTGTCCACCTCGTGGTTGCCCAACCCGACCAGGTACGGCGTATCGCGGATCGGGTGCAGCAGGTCCCGGAGAAAGTGGAACTGGTCCGAGTGGGAGCCGTCTTCCACGATGTCTCCGGTATCCACCACAAACGCGATCGGCTCGAGGGCGTTCTCCGCCGCGATCCCCTCCAGGAGTTCGCTCCACTCGCCGTCGGCCAGGGCCCGCTGGTCACCGAACAGCGCAAAGCGATAGGGCTGCGCCGGATCGTGCCCGGCCCACCAGCGCTCCACGGGCGGATGATCCAGGGGCCGGGCGGCCCGCTCGGACGTGCGCGGCCAGGGATCGTTGTCCTCCCACGGCCAGTGAACCGCCGCAGCCGGGTCGGGGGCCGCGGTGTGAACCGCGATCGCGGCGACCAGCATCCAAGTCCGTGTCCAAAGCGCGCTTGACGCCCGCGGGTGCCTTCGCCAAGATTTCATTCCTGTCTCCGTTCCTCGCGATGACACAGGAGCGCCATGCCTTTCGGTCCCCCTCGCCACGTTTCGCTGATGGTCGGACCGCTCTGGGCGGCGGCTCTCGGCCTGGGATGGAGCGTGGCCGCGAGTCCACCGGCCACGGCGCAGACGTCCCCGGAGATACCCGAGGAGGCGCCGGAGAGTTCCCCGACGGAATCCTACTGGGGCCCCATTGGCCCGCCGACCGAGCAGACCATGGTCGTGCAGGAGGCGCAAGGGCAACCTGCCTGGGAAACGGCAATCAATCTCCCGTACAACCTCGCGTTCCTGCCGTTGAAGGGCGCGGGCTATGCAGTGGAGCACTCGGTCGAGTTCGCGACCGAGAACGACGTGGTGCAACGCGTGCTCCACTTCTTCCCGTACGAGCTCGGACCTACGGTGATCGGGGCGGGCGTCTCCATCGGAAGCCAGGACGGCTACGGCGGCAGCCTGTCGATGGATGTCCCGAACTTCCTGGGCGAAGAGAACCCCATGAAGATTCGCCTGTCCGGCATGACCGAGGGGAACCGCAAGGCGACGCTGGGCGTTCGCTACTTCCGGAATCCGAAGTCCGCCGTGGAGGTGGGAGCCGGCTACCGGGCCGAGCTGGAGAGCCGCTTCTACGGACTGAGTCCGGAGAGCCAAAAGGAGGACGAGTCCCAGTACCGACGCGAGGTCTCGTGGGCCGGGTTCAGCTGGCGGCGCGAGCTGGGCGGGCGCCTGTCGATCCAGAGCAGCGCGTTGTACTCGGGGGCCGCGGCCACGGCGGCGCCCGAGAACGACGATCGGCCGCTCACGACCGTCCACTCCGGCCTTCCCTTCGGCTACCGCGATCTCTCGGTGGGTTACACGCTCGGCCTGGAACTCGCCCACGACAACGTGGAGCTGTTTGGCCCTCCGGGGGCGGCCTGGATCAACCGCGGTCGGCCGGAACACGGCGGGCTGCGGCGCGTGTCCGTCTCCTGGTTCGAAGGTCGAAGCAACACGGCGGCGGCCTTCCTGGCGTGGCGCGCCGAGGCGCAGCAGTTCCTTCCGCTGTGGCACACGAAGCGGGCGCTGGCGCTGCGCGGCCTGGTCACGCGCCTGGAGGACCGCGGCGGCGATCCGCTTCCGGCGACCAGCCTGAACGCGGCGCTGCCCGACGGCGCGCGCCATGCGATTCCCTTCCAGCGTCTCCTCACGAACGATGATCCGGACCTGTTCCGCGGGTACGAGGACGGGCGCTTCCACGGGCGCGGGCTGGTGGCGGTGACCGCGGAGTA
>BQJX01000281.1 GCA_021604925.1 Gemmatimonadota bacterium | reverse complement strand
TGATCCGCGTATGCCCTCGAGAACCGGAACTCCACCTCGAAGTCGCCGGTGGCCACCACTTCGTCGAGGTAGCGGAACGAGCCGGCATCCGCGTACGCCAGCGCCGGGTCGGCAAATCGCTGGAAACTGAACTCCACGTCGGCCGCGGTGGTGGGCACGCCGTCGTGCCAGACGATGTCGTCGCGCAGCTGCATGGTGATGGTGCGCCGATCCTCCGAGAACTCCCAGGACTTGGCCAGGGAAGGCGCCAGGTCGAAGTTCTCATCCCGGCGCAGCAGCGGCACGAAGAGCAGGTTCTCCATGATCTCGGTGGCATTGGCGTCGGTGGAGACGAACTCGTTGAAGCCGTCGAACTCGGAGAAGATGCCCAGTACCACGGTGCCGCCGTCGACCGGGTCCAGGATCTCCTCGGAAGAGCGGGCATCGCGGGATCCGCATCCGGCACCTCCGCCCAGGAAGGGGAACGTCAGCGCGACTCCCGCCAGAACGGGCCGTGCTGCTCGTCGCATCATCTGCCTCATCGCGTGTCCTTCCCGACCGGATGCCATTTCGCGATCTGATAGAAGGGGCCGCGAAGATCCATGATCGGATCGTCCACGATTCCCCGGCGCACAGGATAGCTGGTCTCGCTCACGTACAGAACGGTGATCGGTTGGAGTTTCTGGAATTCCTCCTGGAAGCGCCACCACACGCGGCGCCGCTCGGAGCGGTCCGCCATGGACTTGGCCAGATCGATCAGGCTGTCCGTGACGGCGCTCCCGAAGGAGATGTCGTTGAACTCCGTGGGAATCGACCGCGAGTGGAAGGTGTCCTCCGGATCGAAGATCATCTCCCCCACCCGGGACAGGATCGTGGCGTCGAACCGCTTGGCGCGCAGACGCTCCAGATACACCGTCCACTCGTAGAACTCCGAGGTCACCTCGATCCCCAGCTTGCGGAACTGCGCGTGGGTGAGCGTGGCGATCTCCTCCGAGATCTCGTTGTTCGCGATCAGCATGTACTTGAACGCGAGTCGCCGGCCGTCCTTCCTGCGGATGCCGTCCTGGTCGCGGTCCGTCCACCCCGCCTCGTCCAGGAGGCGGGCCGCCTGACCCGGATCAAACGGGAGCGGCGCCAGGTCCGGGTGGAAGTCCGGGTGGCCCTGGAACAGCGGCACCGCGGACACCTCCCCGAAGCCGTCGCGGAACGCGTCGATGATCGTCCGGCGGTCCGTGGCCAGCGTGAGCGCACGTCGAACGCGCGGGTCGGCAAACATCGGGCGGGCGTGGTTCCAGCCGATGTACACGTACCCCCGATCGCTGAACCGCTGGAACTCCAGCTCGGGGTTCTGCGAGTCCTGCCGGAAGAACTTGTTGGGGAACCGGTCGTAGAGGTGGACCCCGCCGGTCAGGAGTTCCGTGCGCAGCGTGGTCTCCTCGGGAATGATCCGGAACACGAGGCGGTCGATCGCGGGGCGGCCGCCGTGCCAGCCGTCGTAGGCCTCCAGTACCACACGCTGCTCCGGCACCCAATCCCGGAGCTTCCACGGCCCGTTCCCGACCGGCCGGCGGGAGAACCCGTTGCCCGCGAGTTCCGTGACCGGAACGTCGGCGAGCAGGTGCTTCGGAACAATGGCGATCTGCGTGTCGAAGATCGGTTCCCACGACCGCTCCCGAAACCGGAAGCGGACGGTCCGGTCGTCCAACGCCTCCCAGGACTCCAGCCGCCGCACCCGCCCGCGTTCGGGAAACGCCACCGCTTCGTTCGTGGCCAGGTCAAACGTGAAGACCACATCGTGCGCGGTGGTCGGAACGCCGTCGTGCCACGTGACATCCGTTCGGAGCCGGTAGGTCAGGTCCAGGCCATCGTCGGAGAGCTCCCACGATTCCGCCAGTTGGGGAACGAACGCGTAGTCCGGCGGCGGGCCGAACTCCGCCAGGCGGAGGAACAGCAGTTCCTGGAGGCGCGTGGAGAACGCCGAGTTGGAGATGATCGGGTTCAGGTAGTCCGGCTCGGCCGACACCCCCACCACGAACGTGGACGGGGCCTGGCGCCGGGATTCATCCGTGCCGGACGGCGCACAGCCGGTCCCCACGGTCACCATCAGGCACGCCGCCGCGATCCACGCGGGGCGGCGCCGCCTCATCAGGTGATTTCCTGGTCGGCACCGCCGCCGCGGCGGCTCCAGACGAACAGGCCCACCGTGACGGCCACGATGAGGGCTGCCGTCACCAGCGGGTGCAGCATGAGATCCCGCGTACGACCGATCGCGAGTGAGATCCGGGACATCACCGTGTATCCGAAGCTCGCGCCGAACGACACCATGAGGAACCAGACGCCGATGCGCGATACCACGCCCAGCGCGCCGGTGTGCTCCCTGGAGAAGTAGAAGTACAGGAGGCTCGACGCCAGTCCCACGATGAGCAGCAGGTTGCTGATCGCCCCCATGCCGCCGTGCAAGAAGTCCAGCATGGTGGACTGGAGCTGGATGATGAGGTCTCCGGAACCGAACGCGATCACATTGATGCCCGCGTACATGCCCACCACAAAGGCCAGCGGCCAGCGCGACAGCCACGCCACCTTGGGGGCGTACCGCGTGAACATGAGGATCGACAGCAGGAACGCGCCGATCCGCCAGTAGTGCCCATCGGTCACGACGGCTTCCCAGAGATTCGGCCGGATGGTCTCCTGGTAGGCCAGCGCGATGTAGTAGCCGGCGCTGATTCCCACGAACAGGTGCTCGGCCAGCTTGTACAGCGGATTGTCCTTGTACAGGAAGCTCAGGATGAAGAGCGTGAGCGCGTAGCTGATCCACACTTGGACGTCCATCATGCTCCTCCCTTGCGACGCGACAGATAGAGCATGACGTTCCCGAACACGATGAACGCAATGAGCAGCAGGTGGCTGGCGCTCTGCGCCGCCATTCCCGACATGGCCTCGCCCGGTCTGCCGACCAGCTTCTCGTACTCGGCTGCGCCCTTCATGCCGGCGCTCAACCCCAGCAACTGCTGCGGCACGGCCTTGTAGTACGGAACGTAGTCCGGACCCGACACCGCCGTGCAGGCCCCCACCATGGGTACCGCCCAGCGGCTCTGGACCACCTGCACGTACTCCTTCACGCCGGGGCTACCCGCCGAGATGTTGATCAGCATGGCCACGTCGTCGTACGAGTCCACTTCTTCCATCAGCGGAAGATCGGTCACCAGGGTCCCCTGCCGATCCGTGGGGAACGTGTTCCGGATCGAGCTGCCCATGGACTTCATCACGATCTGGCGCCCTTCCTTGAACCCCAGATTGACGTAGTCCACGCCGTAGACCTTCCCGTAGGTGGTCTCCACCCCGACCCGGTCCATCACGATCTCGGTCAACGGAGGCGCCGCGGGCCACAGACTCACAATGACCACGCGCAGGTTCTTGCGGAAGAGGTGGTGCGTGAGCGCCACGTGGAAGGGTTCCAGCTCCGGCTTGCCGGACGGATCATAATCCGCGGAGAGCAGCACGATGGCGCCTTCCGGGAGCGCCTCCACGGCGTCGTAGAGATCCTGCACCATGGGAGAAACGTAGAGCGGGAGCGGAATCGGGAACAGCAAAGGCAACACGATCGAACCGGCCAGCGCCAGGAACAACCAGCGACGATCGATGAACTCGAGTCGCTTCAGAAGGGAGGGTTTCTCGGGCATCTAGTTCCCCCCTCCCAGGTGCGCGCGTTCCAGTCCGAGGATGATTCGGAGCCCCGTGGAGATCGCGCCCAGGGCGGCGCCCATGAGGACCGCGCGCTTTCCGGCGAGGTTCGGCACATCCATGATCCAGTCCTTCACGCCGGGGAATCCCCCCAGGAACGAGTCGGGTCCCCAGATGGCAGCCCCCACCGGAACCTGGCCGAGCATGACCAGGATCGCCGCCGACAGCAGCAGAACCGCTTCCGTACTTCTGGCGCGGAACGCCCGGTACGCCGCCGACGTGATGAAGAACGCCAGCAGCGCGAACATGGTGGCGGACAGCGGATCGTACACCGTGTTGTAGAGCCAGATGAACGGCGAGTCCGCGCTCTTGTGATCGTGAAAGATTCCCAGGCACGCCATGCCCAGCAGACTCACCACGAGCACGATGCTGTACGGCGCCTCGGGACTGCGCCGCTGGACCTTGGCCGAGTGCACCTGCAGGATGTTGACCACGCCCAGCAGATACGTGAACGACACCACGATCAGGCCCCACTGCTGGATCTCCTGGACTACCCGGGAGAACGCCGCGTGGGGAATGAAGAAGTCGCCAATCATGAGGACTCCGGCCAGGAAGGTCAGAGCCCACGGAACCCAACGTTTCAAGAGGCCCCCCTAACGGACCTGGAACCATTCGCGGAACCATGGGTGCCCCATGGATTCCAGAACGGCGCCAATCAGAAGCAGCGAGACCAGAACCACCTTTGCCCAGTCCGCCGCCTTCAGCGTGGACAGGAGCGCGGGGTCCTGGGACATGTAGGCGCTCGCGGCAAAGAACTCCTCACCGATGAGCGTGTAGTCGCACGCGGCAATAAAGAAGGGGAGCTGCGTGACTTCGGCGGTTCCCGCGATCTGGATGGAACCCGCCGCGAATCCGGTCTCCGCAAAGATCAACGACTCCGCGAAGAAGCGGCCGAGGTAGAGGTTGGCCGCCGGCTTGTCGCGCAGGATGATGCCGTTCACGCCCGCGCAGTAGGCGAACTGCTCGCTCGAAATGTACCGAATCGAGTCCGGGCGATAGGCGTCCGGACGCCCCGCGGCCGAGCAGCCCGCGCGAACGACCTCATCCGCGACCGCCAGCACGAACGGCGTCCGCGTGGGCACCTCCAGCTTGACGTCGTAGGCGGCGGTCTTTTCCGCCACCTT
>BQJX01000280.1 GCA_021604925.1 Gemmatimonadota bacterium | reverse complement strand
TCGCCAGTCGCAGTAGTACCCCACGCGCTTGCCCGAGTCGTTCAACGCCAGCGCCATCTCCACCCGTCCGGGGTGGATCCCGGGGACGAGTCCGCACTCCAGCAGGACCTGTGCCCCGTTGCAGATGCCGGCGACCGGCTTTCCGGCTTCGGCCGCCCGCGCCACGGCTTCCATGATCGGCAGGTTGGCCGCCACCACTCCGGCGCGGATTCGATCCTCGTACGAGAACCCGCCGGGAAGCACGAAGCCGTCGAACGGGGCCAGGCGAGACGCCGGCTCATTGGACCGGACGATCTCCGTGTCCAGGCCCACCGTGCCCAGCGCGCGGGCCGTCTCGTCCTCGCAGTTCATTCCCGGAAACAGCAGCACCGCCACCTTCATTCCCTACTCCATGACCCGGGCAAAGGCCCGTCCCCAGGATTCCTCAAGCTCTTCCGCGGACCAGCGGTACTCCTTGTCCCCGCGGAACACGAGCTCCCGGGTGTCGGTGACCGTTCCGATCACGGCGTGCGGAACCTGCGCGAACTCCGCCGGCACGTCGCCGCGGATCTCGACCAGGTAGGCTCCCGTCTCCGAGAACATCCGGCCGAAGTCGTCGTCCGGGCCGAGCGCCGAGAGGTCCACATCCAGGCCCAGCCGAACGTGCGCCCAGCTGCCCAGCATCATCTCCGCCAGCGCCGTGAACACCCCGCCCGAAGCGACATCCTGCCCGGAGGCCACGTGCCCCGCCTCGATCGCGGCCAGCATGGCCTGGGCGGTGATGCGTTCCCGCGCGAAGTCCGGATTCGGGACCGATCCGCGATCCGACTGATCGAGCAGGCGTCCCGCCTCTGATCCGCCGAGCTCGCGCTCCCGCGCGCCGACCAGCAGGATCCGGTTTCCGGCCGACTGCAGCCGCACGCCGACCGCGCGCGAAGCGTCCGGAAGCACGCCGACACAGCACACGATGGGCGACGGCGGCACGGCGTTGCCGTTGGTCGACTCGTTGTAGAAGCTCACGTTGCCGCTCACGAACGGCAGCGGCTCATGGTGATCCAGCTCCACGGTGCCGATGCCGCGCGCCGCGTCCGAGAGGCCGCGCACCGAGTCCAGGAAATCGCGGTAGTGCTCCGGCTTCTCCGGGTTCCCGAAGTTGAGGCAGTCGGTCAGCGCGCGCGGCCGGGCGCCCGTGACCACCACGTTCCGCACCGCCTCGGCCACGGCACACGCGCCGCCGCGGTAGGCATGGCGCTCACCGTACCGGGGATTCCCGTCCGCGCTCAGGGCCACGCCGATGGTGGAGCCGGGGATCGGCAGGGCGACGCCCGCTCCCGCTTCGCACGGCCGGAAGAAGGTCCCGCCGCGCACTTCCTGGTCGTAGTGCGAGAACAGCTCCCGCTTGGAAGCGATGTTGGGCGACGATAGCACCCGCAGCCCGAGGTCGTGGAGATCTCCGTCGAACGTCACGTCTCCCGTGGTCTCGGCGCGAGGCGCCGCGGCCTGGCGATCCGCCACCACGCCGGCGGTGATGTCGTCGGTCTTGGCCTCGGCCACCACGCTGCCGTTCCACAGCACCCTCATGACCGGCTCCGTCGGAAGAAAGTGTCCGATCACGGACGCGGCGGCACCGCGGCTGACCTGGCCCAGCTCGTACTCCTCGTTGTAGATCCGCAGCACGTCCGCCGTGAACGTGCGCGGGACCGCCCAGCCAAAGCGCTCCTGGGTCTCGGCGCACGCGATGACCTCGGGAGGGATTCCCTCTTCCTGGAGGTGAACGCGGCTCAGGTCCACCTCCACGCCCACGCCGCCGGCATGGGCGATCTCGGAAGCCACACACGCGATCCCCCCGGCCCCGAGATCCTTGAACCCGACCGGCACGTTCTTCTCACGCGCCAGCTCCAGCACCGCCAGCGACGCGTTGCGGAGCACGCGCTTCAGGAACGGATCGGGAACCTGCACGGCGGAACGGTTGTCCAGGTCCTCGTCCAGCACCTTGGACGCCATGGCGGCGCCGCCGAAGCCGGAAGCGTCCGTGCCCTTTCCGATGAGAATGAGATCGTACGGTTCGCGCTGCGCCTGCGCGGGCACGGCGCTGTGCACCAGATCCTTCACGCGCAGGATCCCCGCACAGATCACGTTCACCAGGCAGTTGTCGTCGTAGCCGGGATGGAACGTGGTCTCGCCGCCGAGGTTCGGAACGCCCAGTGGATTGGCGTAGCCCGCAATGCCGTCCACCACGCCGTGCAGGATCTCGCAACCGCGCTCCGCGTGGGGGCCGTCCAGATCCCCGAATCGCAGCGAGTCCAGCACGGCAAAGACGTCGGCTCCCATGCAGTAGACGTCGCGGGTGATGCCGCCGATCCCCGTGGCCGCGCCCTCGTACGGCACCACCTGGCTCGGATGGTTGTGGCTCTCGTGACCGATCGCCACCGCCCACTTCTCGCCGCGGTACTCGCCGATCTCCACGACGCCCGCATCCTCCACCGGGCCCAGCACCACGAACGAACTGTCGGTGGGCAGGTTGGCCTTCAGGACCGGCTTGCTGGACTTGTACGAGCAGTGCTCCGACCACATGGTGTTGAAGAGGTGCGCCTCCAGCAGCGTGGGGTCCCGGCCCAGGAGACGCGCCAGCGAGCGTGCCTCCTCCAGGGTGAAGCCCAGGCCGTGTTCGTGCACGCGCTGCGCCACCAGATCATCCGAGCCGTTCGAGAACTCCAGCGTCTCCACATCCGGGGAGACCACGGACTCGATGCCGTCAGCGGGCAAGGGCTTCCTCCCGATCGAGAATCCCGATCCGTTCAAACACATGGGGCGCGTTCCTCAGCGACCGCTGGAGCGACACGGCCGCGTCGATCTCCTCGACCGAGAGCGTTTCCGTAATCTCGGGATCCTGCAGGATGACCTCGCGGAACGTGAGGTTCTCGTCCCACACGCGGGCGGCCGCCCTTTGCACCGCGCGGTACGCCTCGCCGCGGGTGCGCCCCGCGCGGACCAGATCCAGCATGAGGTTCTGCGAGAAGACCAGGCCGCGCATCTTCTCCAGGTTCAGCATCATGTTCTCCGGCAGCACCACCAGGTTGTCCACGAGGGACGTGGTCTTGGCCAGCAGGTAGTCGAGCAGGATGCAGCCGTCCGGCAACACCACGCGCTCGGCCGACGAGTGGCTGATGTCCCGCTCGTGCCAGAGCGCCACGTTCTCCAGCGCCACCTGCAGATTCCCACGCAGGATGCGCGCCAGCCCGCAGATCCGCTCGCACAGGATCGGGTTGCGCTTGTGCGGCATGGACGAGGAACCCGTCTGCTTGCTGGTGAACTGCTCCTGCACCTCGCGGACCTCCGTGCGATGCAGATGCCGCACCTCCAGCGCGATCTTCTCCAGCGTGGCCCCGGTCACGGCCAGCGCGAACGCGAACTCGGCGTGGCGATCGCGCTGCAGGATCTGGGTGGAGATGGGCGCCGGCGTGAGCCCGAGATGCCGACAGGCCGACTCCTCCACGTCCGGATCGAGATGCGCGAACGTGCCGACCGCACCGGAGATCTTGCCGTGCGACATGGTCTCCACCGCGCGCTCCAACCGCAGTCGATCGCGGCCCAGCTCGGTCCAGTACACCGCCAGTTTCAGGCCAAAGGTGGTGGGCTCCGCGTGGACTCCGTGCGTGCGGCCGATCATGGGCGTGTCGCGATGCTCGATGGCGCGTCGGGCGATCACCGCCCGGAGCTTGTCCACCTCCGCGATGAGGCGCTCGCCGGCCTCCTTCAGCAGGATCGCCCACGCGGTGTCCACCACGTCCGAGCTGGTCACGCCCAGGTGCACCCACCGCGCCGCGTCGCCCACGCCCTCCGACACGTTCCGGAGAAACGCCACCACGTCGTGGTTGGTCTCCCGTTCGATCTCCGAAATCCGCTCGGCATCCACCGTGGCCTTGGCCTTGATCTCGGCCAGGTCCGCGGCCGGGACCTCGCCCTTTTCCACGAGCGCCTCCAGGATGGCGATCTCGATCTCCAGCCAGGTCTCGAACTTGCGCTGGTCCGTGAACAGGGCGCCCATCTCGGGCCGGGTGTAACGGTCGATCATTGGTTCCACTCCACGAGCTCGAGGTGGTGGGTGCCGGACTTGCCGTTGCGATCGACCACGAACTGCAGTTCGTCTCCGACCAGCACCCCGTAGAGGGCGCGCCGCGCGTCGTCGTAGTTGCGAATGGGCTCGGCGCCGATCCTGCGGATGACGTCTCCGCGCTGGACGCCGGCCTTGTCCGCCGGGCTGCCTTCGTCCACCGACGCCACGATCACCCCGTCCCGCGAGTCGAGATCCAGGCTCTCGGCCAGCGCCTCGGGGATCTCCTGGATGCGAACTCCCACCCAGACCTCGCGGACCTTCCCGTAGTCCAGCACCTCCTGCATCACGCGCAGGGCCGTGTCGATCGGGATGGCAAACCCGATCCCCTGGCTCCCGCCGGACTTGGAGAAGATGAACGTGTTGATGCCGATGAGTTCACCCGACGCGTTCACGAGCGCTCCCCCCGAATTCCCGGGATTGATCGCCGCATCCGTCTGGATCATGTCCTTGTACAGCGTCTCCGCGCTGTTCTGCTCGGAGATGATGTCTCGCGACGTGGCGCTGACCACCCCCACGGTGACCGAAGGCTGCGTGTCGTTCAGGAGGTACCCGAACGGATTCCCGATGGCGATCGCCCACTCGCCGATCATGAGGCCGCGGGCCTGCCCGGGGGTGGCCGCCGGCACTTTCTCGCCGTTGGTCACCAGCTGCAGGATGGCCAGATCGTAGAGTTCCTCCCCACCGAGATAGCGCGCGGAAAACTCGCGACCGTCCGCCAGCGTGATGCGGATGTCCTCCGCCCCCTTCACCACGTGGTAGT
>BQJX01000279.1 GCA_021604925.1 Gemmatimonadota bacterium | reverse complement strand
GAATCACCCAGCACCACGAACGGCGCGGTGGTGGAGGACGCGGTATGGAAGTCGATCACGTAGACCGGCCCGGGGACGCGCCCGATCAGCCGGTCCAACTCGCGATGGAGTTCCACCTGTTCCCGCATCTCGGACGTGGTGTCGGCCGCCGCGGTGTGGTTCATCCGATCCACCCGATCCCTCGACCAGATGCGGTTCATGTCCTCGGAGACGAAGCGCTCGCGGCGGCCCAGCGCGGTCAGGTTTCCGGCGAGGCCGGCAAACTCACCCTTCACGCTGAGGCGAAGCTCCAGGATCGATCGGAACACGCGATCCAGCGCCTCCACGCCGGCGGGCTCGTTCCCGTGGAGACCCGCCACGCAGATCACCGTGGGACCGGGCGCGTAGCCACCTGCGTGGCCGATCTCGCGCTCGCCGCGCGCCGTCCGTCGACCTTTTTCCAAACCGTCCACGCTCCTATTCCCCCGACCCGAACTGGCTGGTGAGCAGCTCTCCCGCAATCCGCAGGAAGTCGCGCTCGGAAACGATCCCCACCAGCCGGCCGTCCGTGACGACCGGGAGGCACGCCACCTTCTTCTCGCGCATGATGGCAATGGCCTCCAGCGTGCCCGTCTCCGGAGGAATGGAGTGCACGTTCCGCGTCATCAGATCCTTGACCGCCACCGGGCTCTCCTTGCCGTGCGGAAGGTCGCGCGCCAGCAGACGAAGCAGCGAGCGGTAGGAAACGATCCCCACCAGGAGGCCGGCGTCGTCCTCCACGGGAACGTGCCGGATGTGTTTCCAGTCCATGACATTGGCGACGAGATCGATCACCTCGTCCTCGTGGACCGTGAACAGGTCCGTGGTCATGTACTGCTCCACGCGGTGGTAGCTGTACTGCCACTCGCCGGCTTCCATGATCTCCGCCATGGCCCACTCGTGAACGGGGCGACCGTCCTTCTGTCGGTTCAATGTGGCTGAAACCAGGGCGCTCATGACCTCTCCCGTCTTGAAGCCCTCGGATCGCATGGCGTTGTGGGACTCCAGAAGCCACCAGGCCCCGGTCCTCCGCGAAACCACCCGATCCTCAACGACACCGAGGTAGCGCTCGATGTCACCTGAGTCCACCTGGGCCTCCTGCAGCCCTTCCTTGGCCATCGGCAGAAGCTGTTCCCGGATCAACGTGGCGGCGGGCAGGACCTCGTCCCCGATCCACTCGAACTGGGCCTCCAGCCCGCGTCGGGCGGCCGCCAGAAAGTTACTCTTCGCCTGATCAAAGGAAAGGGCCAGACGGACATCCGTGACCGATTCCACCATTCCGGAGACGAGGCCGAACCAGAACGCGGCGTTGGCCACCTCGTCGATGACAGTGGGGCCCGCCGGGAGCGCCCGGTTCTCGATCCGCAGCGTCGGCTTTCCGTCCAACACGCCGTAGCAGGGCCGATTCCAGCGATAGACGGTGCTGTTGTGCAGCTGCAACGCCTTCAGCTGGGGAATCCCGCCGGCCTCCAGCGTATCCATGGAGTTCTCCTCCACGTCCACCCCCAGGACCACCCGGAACCGCGAGATGTCGTCCTGGTAGATCTCCAGCACGGACTCCCGCACCCAGTCTTCGCCAAAGCTCACGCGGGCGCTGCGGTCGAGCACGTGGTTGCCGGTCGGGCGCGTGTCCACCGCCTGCTGGAACACCGCAATGCGGGTCTCCTTCCACAGGCGCCGCGCAAAGAGGAACGGCGAGTTCACGGAGGCCGCCAGCACGGGCGCGGTGATGGCCTGGGCGATGTTGTAGAGATGCGCAAACTCGTCCGGCGACACCTGGAAGTGGAACTGGCAGCTCGTGTTGCAGGCTTCCATCATCACGGAGTCGTGCTTGATGATGAGTTCGTCCGTCCCGGTCAATCGCAAGTCGAACTCGTCGCCGCGCAGGCGCCGCAGGGCATCGTTCAGCGCGCGATAACGCGTGCGCTCCATCATGTTGTGGATCCCCACGTCGGATTTGCGCAGCGTGGGCAGGATCCCGGTCATGACCACGTCCAGCCCCAGCTCGGAGGCCGCGGTGCGCACTTCGTCGAGGTGGCGGTTCAGGTCCTGTTCGAGGCGGGAGAGGCAGTCGCCGCCGAACCGGCAGGGAGCCAGATTGAACTCCACATTGAACTTCCCGATCTCCGGGGTGAAACGGGCGGGATCCAGGAGCGCCAGGACCTCTTCGGCCTTGTCCGCCGGGCGGTACGACTTGTCGATCAGGCAGAGCTCCTGCTCCGCCCCGATCCGCCGGACCCCCGACTCCAGAACGCCGTCCGCGATCATCTTGCGCAGCGCCTGGACGTCGTTGAGCAGCCCCTTCATGAAGAGCCGGAGGCGCTGTGGATCGGAGTAGGACTCGATACTCTGCTCGCCCATGGATCCTCGCGGGAGGTGGGATGCGGTCATCGGCGGATCCACGTTAGCACGAACTGAGGACCAGATCAGCGGATCTTGACCGCCTTGGCGGTCAGCGTGCGACCCAGGGCGCTCATCCGCAGGAAGTAGACGCCGTCGGCCGCGGGGCGACCGTACGGGTCGTTTCCGTCCCAGGCGAGGCGATGACGACCGGCATCGCGCCGCTCGTCGAGGAGGATGCGGAGGCGCCGTCCGCGGACGTCGAGCACTTCCACCAGGACCTGGGCGGGCTCGGGCAACGCCAACTCGGCCACGAAGCCGTTGCCGAACGGGTTGGGTCGGCCCGCGGTCAGCGCCACCTCTCGGATCGCGGCCCGGTCGTCCTTCACCGAGACGGCGCCCCAGAGCACCCGAACGGTGGACCCCGTGCCGGAAAAGCCGCCGAGGGTCAGCACCGAGCCGTCGAAGTTCCAGGTGGTGGCGCCCAGCACGCCGCTTGGCGCCCCGCGCGCGCCGGGATCCACCACCATCTGCCCGAGCCCGGGCACGTCCTCGTCCACGCTGAGCACCAGCTCCTCCGGGGACAGGACCAGCTGCGCGTCCCGCAGAACCAACCCCTGGGCGGAGAGCAGGCGGACATCTTCCAGGCGAACGGCGGCGCGGCGCGCGTCCACACCATCCGGGGGAACGGCGTCCAGGAAGTGGATGGGATTGGAGAAGGCCCACGGCTCGCCGGAATCCGAGAGCTCGATCCGGACGAAGGACGGCGTCGTGGTGTCGACGGTCACGGTGTCGGTGTACACGTCGCCCACCACGGTGGCCGCGAATGTCTCGTCCCGCAGGATGTGCGGATAGTGGTACGCGGGCGTGTCGCGGATCTCGATCTGGAGAAACCGCACCTTGGACGTGGGCGATACGTTGTCCACCCGCAGTTGGACGTCGTGGGTCGGCTGGTCCGTGACCACCACGCGCCCCATGGGGAATCCATCCAGGGTCTGGAGGTCCAGGTCGCCCTGCCACAGGTACGGATCGCCGAAGTAGGCGCGCCCGGAGTCCAGCGCGTGGATCACATCGGGCTCGGACAGACTGGGCGCCCAGAACCACGTGACAAAGTTGTTCTCGAACGTGGCCGACGCGAGCCACGGCGCCCACCCGTAGAACGGCGTGGAACCGTGCGTGTCCGAGGTGCCGATGCCGGTCACGAAGCGGCGGTTCCCGTTCAACGTGTCCCAGAGATCCAGGTGACCGGCCAACTGGATTCCGTGTCGCCAGCGGTAGCCCACCTCGAGCAGATCGCAGCCGTAGAGATTGGTCGCCAGCTGGTCCCCCTTCATCAGCAGGATGCGCGCCGCCTTCTGCTGCTCCGTCTCGTTCAGGTCGCCGTACACGCCGGGACCCCACGGATGGTTGTACGACACGATGCCGCCCTGCGCGTGCACTTGATCGACGGCGTAGTAGAGCGAGTCCGGCCAGCCGGTCCCCGTGTAGTCCACCAGGAACGGGGCACCCGGCACGTACGCGTTCATGTGCGGTTGCGACCGGTAGCGGGAGATCTCGGAACCGACGAGATGCGACGTGCCCGGCTCCTGCGACTCGTAGTACGCGCCCAGGTCCTGCATCCACGCCAGAAGGTCGTCGCCGGTCACGCCGGGATCCACGATGTACTGAAGGTCGTCCAGGAACACGACCGGCGAACCGCCGAGTCGCGACGACAGCTGGATCCGGAGTTCGAACAGGCTGTTGTCCTCGCCGCGCAGGGTGTCGAGACCGCCGGTCGAGAACAGCGTCTTGGCGTCGGCCGTGACGTCCAGTTCGTAGGTGTTCCACTGGCCCGGAACCCAGGTCAGGGGAATGGCGTCCACGTCCTCTTCATGCATCGAGCCGATCACGTAGCGCAGTTCGTGCCACTCCGTCTCGCGCTCGCTGAGTCGCAGATACAGGACGAACTTGTCGGTGGCGGGGTCCAGCGTCTCGGGGAGCAGGGAGAACCGCACCTTCACGCCGTTCGCAAGGCAGTACATGTTCTGCTTGCGCGTTCCGGTCTGGCGCAGATCCAACGTCTGGAAGAACGCGGTGCCCTGAAGGTTGTCCACACCCAACAGCAGGCTCTGCGTGCCCTCCGAGGCCACGCTGTCCACCACGGCCTTGCGATGGAACGGCGGCAGAAACGTGTACCGCTCCCAGAACCGCTCGTCCCCGGGAGAGTCCTCGTCCGGCTCGGCAAAGCGGTTGTTCGCCGCGTCCCAGACGCAGTTCTCGAAGTCGTAGCCGGTGGTGTGACTCCAGTGCGTGACGCGCCAGTCGTGGTCCGTCCACCAAATCGCATCCACGCCGATGGCGCGCGCCTTGCCGTGGTGCCACTCCACGCTGCCGCTGCTCTCGCTCAGGGGGCCGTGCGTGTGCAGCTGGATCGACCAACGCGAGTCGGCCGAGGGAACCCCGTACGCCGGGGCGGCGTGCGCGCCGGTCGCCGAGGCCACCAGCAGGCATATCGATGTGAGGACCCACCGAACCATTGCTC
>BQJX01000278.1 GCA_021604925.1 Gemmatimonadota bacterium | reverse complement strand
GCGAGCCGACCACAGCTCGCGGTAGGCGTCCTCCAGGAGGCGAGCCCCCTGGTCGAACGCGGCCAGCGCGTCACCGATCACGGCCGGCTCCAGCTTGCGCGTGGTGTCGTTCGTCATGACCGGTCCCCTTCGAACGAAGCCGTCCTGCCGTAGGCCGCGTTGGCCCCGAACCGGGCCCCCGCCGCCGACGGCACCGGCTGCTGGTTGCGTCCCCAGGCGGTCTTCTGCTCGAGCAGGCGGCGGCACTCGGACTCCAACGCCAGCAGCCGCTCCACGGCCCGCGAGATCGCGTCGAGGAGGGAGAGCAGGTCGCGACCGGCGCCCGGGGGCAGCGTTCGTCGGACCTTCTTCCACCATTCCCGGGCACCCTTCACCCTCTCCTCCTCGTCGCGGATCTCCGCGAGCACGGCCTTCTTCCGGGCCAGCACCTCGTTCACCCGGTGGATCTCGCCCGTCGGTTCGAGCAGAACGTCGCGCTCCTCTTCCGACAGCCGTTCGATCTCCTCGTAGTGCGCCAGGATCGATCGATACGCGGCCGTCAAACGCGCGACGCGGTCAGTGCTTTCAGCCACGGGAGTTCTCCGCCTCGGCCTGGCTGAGCTTGTGCATTTCCTCGGCGAACTTCAGGAACCACGCGGCCTGCGTTCCGTAGAACGTGTCCGGCCACTGGTCGGTGGTCTTCTTCCAGTGCGCGCGGGCTTCGGCGTGACGCCCGGCGCGGCGCGCCAGGTTGCCGAGTTGCAGGCCGGCCCAGGACGCGTTCTCATCCGTGAGGTCCAGCGTGACGGCGCGGTTGTACAGCGCCAGCGCCTCGTCGTTGTTGCCGAGCGCGAATTCGCAATCGGCGTGGAGAAGGACCGCGTCGCGCTGGACCTCGGGCGAAGCCTTCGCGGAAGAGGTGACGCGGCGGATCTGAGTGCGCGCTTCCTGGGTCTCGTTCCGGTTCCAGTGGGAGCGCGCCAGCAGCAGACGCGCCCGCGACAGCAGCGGCTCCCGGCAATCGTCCACCGTGGCCGCGAGCAGCGTGCCCGCCAGCACCGCGTTGTCGGTGTCCAGCAGCACGGCGGCAATCCGGACCCGCTCGCCCGGCGTGGCGCGCGCGGTGTCGAGATTGCGGGCCACGTCCGTGGCCGGCTCAAGGTCGCCGAGCGAGAAACGCACTTCCGCCAGGGTCACCGAGTCCGCCACCGCGGTCTCCAGGTTGCGGCCGTCGCTGGCCAGGGCGGCGGCCAGCGCCTTCTCCCCCTCGCGCAGGATGCCGCGCTGGATCAGCAGATGCCCCAGGCGACGACGGTACTTGGCGCGGTCCGCTTCGTTGTCGGCTTCGTTCAGGGCCTCCACGGAGGCCTGGAGCACGTGGATCCACACCAGCAGGTCCTCGAACTCCTCGGTGCCGGGATCCTTGGCCGCCAGCGCCTGGGCGTCGGGATCCTCGAAGATGGAAGCTGCGGGCTTCTTGGCCGGCGGGGTCTTCGCGGCCGGCGTCTTCTGCACGACTTCGGATTCGCGCTCGGGTTCGGGCGCCGTGTCGTCGCTCGATCCGGTCAGCTTGTTGACCGCGCTGTTGATCGCGGCAACGGCCTTCTTGGCCACGTTGCTCGGAGTCGGATCGCTCTTGCTGACCGCCGTCGGCCCCGCGGGCGACAGGCTCGGCTGGGCGGAGCGTTTCACAGGCGACTGCTTCCGCGCGGCGCCCTGATCCAGCCCACTGGACTGGGGACGCAGGTCCACCACCACGCGGTTCGGATTCTCCAGCGCGAACGTCGTGGCGGTCAGGCGCACATCCGACCCGGTGAGGCGCGCCACCATTCCGCTGGGGCTCGACCGGAACGAGATGCTGCCGATCAGGCCGCTCCTGGGCGACAGGGACGGCGGGACCGTGCTGTTGTCCACGTCCAGCAGGTGGACCTCGAATCCGTTCTCGGACGGAAGCTCGACGGTCAGGTACTCGACCGGCCGATCCACCTCGAAGACGACGCGCGTGGCACCGCGGGGCGTCTCACCCGATCGGGTCGAGTGCAGTTGGGCCAGGGCGGCATGACTCGTCCCGGCGGACATCGCCAGGAACGAGCAAGCGGCAAGCGTGGGCAGAACTCGAAGCATCGGCGCATTCCTCCGTAGGATTCGCAACCGATGCTTGGGAAGAGCAAGCCGGAGGCCAAAACCGGCAAAGAAGGCCTAGACCCGGAAAAAAGGGGTCCTTGGGGCCCTGTAGACGCCCCTGGCGGCGCGTGTGGCCGCGGCCGCTCCCGGCTTCCCGGGAGTGCGGACCGCGTCCGCGACACGATACGGTCCGGAGGAGGTGGCTAGCTTCTGGTCGGTGCGGCCGGAATCTGGTCGCCGGCTGCCTTGGAACCGTCCAGGGACTGGTCAGCCGTGCGTTCTGCCCGGGCCGCTTCCGCGCGGTCCTGGGCGGCCAGCTTGTCTCGCAGCGTCTGGCGGGAAATGCCCAGGCACTTGGCCGCGCGCGACTTGTTCCCCTCGAAGTACTCCAGCGTGCGACGGATGTGGTCCAGTTCCACCTCGCGCAGCGGCAACGGAACGAACGCGGTGGTGGTCCCGGCCGCGGCCGCCTCCGGCGCGGCGCGGCGCGGCGTCAGCTCCATGGGCAGGTGCTCGGGGAGGATCACGTCCGTGGACTCCAGCAGGATCGCCCGCTCGATCACGTTCTTGAGTTCCCGCACGTTGCCGGGCCAATGATAAGCCATGAGTCGATCGCGCGCCTCCGGCGAGAAACCGCGAACCACGCGGGCCAGTTCCGCATTGAAGTGGCGCACGAAGTAGCTGGCCAGCACCGGCACATCCTGTACCCGATCCCGGAGCGGCGGGATGTTGATGGGCACCACGTTCAGCCGGAAGAAGAGGTCCTCGCGGAAGCGCCCCTCCTGGGCCTCCCGCTTGAGGTCCCGGTTGGTGGCGGCCACGATCCGCAGCCCGACCTCGATGTCGGAAACACCGCCGATGCGTCGGAACGTCTTGGTCTCGAGCACACGCAGCAGCCGCGCCTGCAGCCCCAGCGGCATCTCCCCGATCTCGTCCAGAAACAGCGTTCCGGTGTTGGCGATCTCCAGAAGGCCGCGCTTGCGGTCGCGAGCGTCGGTGAACGCGCCCTTCTCGTGCCCGAAGAGCTCGCTCTCCAGAAGATTCTCCGGCAATCCGGCGCAATTGATGGCCATGAAGGGCCTGCGCTCGTGCGTGTACGACAAGTGGTGGATCGCCTTGGCCACCAGTTCCTTGCCGGTGCCGGACTCGCCCTGAATCAGCACGGTGGACGCAGTGGCCGCGGCGATCTTCTCGATGATCTCCACGACGTCGTGCATGCACTCCGAACTCCCGATGATGAAGCGGTCCGACTCGCGGTTGCCGATCCGGATCTGGCGCGCGTTCCGGGCTTCCCGCAGCGTCTCGATGTTCACCATGGCGTCGTCGACCAGCGAGATCACCTTGCGGAGTTCGAACGGCTTGGACAGGAAGTAGTAGGCACCCAGCGACACGGCCTCGGACGAGGCGTCCGGCTCGCCGAAGGCCGACATGATGATCACGATGCAGTCCTCGTGCGCGCGGCGAATCTCCTGCAGGACCTCCATGCCGTCGCGACCGGGCAGGCGCACGTCGAGGAAGACGATGTCCTTCGGCTTGTCCGCGAGCATTTCGAGGCAGTCCTCGCCCGACGGCGCTTCTTCGACCTGGTGCCCCTTTTCCTCCAGCGCAATGCGAAGTGACCAGCGCAGGTTCTTTTCGTCATCCACGATCAGGATGTTCGCCATGCTTCTCCCCTTTGGCCGTCTTCGCCCGGTTCCTCGAGCGGCAGGACGGCGATGACGCGATTGCGCCCGCCGCTGTTCCGTTCCATCCGCAGGCGTCCGCCGTGCTGGCGAAGAATGTTCTGCGAGATGGACAGCCCGAGTCCCGTTCCGCCCGGCTTGG
Organism: Gemmatimonadota bacterium; assembly: GCA_021604925.1. GTDB lineage: Bacteria > ARS69 > ARS69 > ARS69 > ARS69 > BQJX01. The sequence continues at coordinate 957 of BQJX01000278.1, read as the reverse complement.
TCGTGAAGAACGGATCGAAGATCCGCTCGCGAAGTTCCGGAGGGATCCCCTCGCCACCATCCTCCACGGCCAGCTGCACTTCGCCGGGCAGGGCCCGCGCACGCATGTCCACGTGTCCGCCCGCCGGCGTGGCCTCGATCCCGTTGAGGAGCAGGTTCAGGAGAACCTGCAGTATCTGGTCGCGGTCGGCAAGTGGCACCGGGAGGTTCTCGGCCGTCTGGAGTTCCACGGTGACTCCCCGATCCGCCGCGCGCCCGGCGGCCAACTGGGCGGCGCGCTCCAGGAGCGGACCGAGTTCCACGCCGGTACGCTTGGGCGACGGCGGCCGCGCGAACTGGAGCATGCTGGTCACGATCCGGTCGAGGCGCGTGGACTCCTCCAGAATCACGTCCACGAAGCGCTCCAGGTCCTCGGAGCCGCTCACCCGCGAACGCAGGATCTCGGCCGTGGTCCGGATGCCGGTGAGCGGGTTGCGAATCTCGTGGGCCACGCCGGCGGACAGGCGCCCCAGAGCCACCAGACGGTCCGCCTTGCGAACCTCGGCTTCCACCTCTTTCCGGCGCGAGAGATCCGCGACGAGGATCAGAACACCCTCGGGCGATTGGGGGTCGCCCACGGCGGACGCCCGGATCGACACCGAAACGCGACGCCCGTTCATCGAAGTGACGTAGGTCTCGTGATCGTCGATGGACTCGCCGGTCTCCAGAACCCGACGGAACAGCGCGTGCAGATGCGGGTCGCGCGGCAGTACCCGCTCCAGCGGAGCCCGTTCGATCTCACCGATGGGTGCGTGCAGGATCTCGGCCATCGCCGGGTTCACGACCGAGATGTGCCCCCGGTCGTCCAGCTTGAGGAGTCCGCCCTTCAGCGTCTCCAGGATTCGTTCGCTCTGGGTCCCGCGCGAAGCGGCGGTTTGCGAGGCCACCCGGGCCGCGATCCCCTCGGCCAGCAGTTCGC
>BQJX01000277.1 GCA_021604925.1 Gemmatimonadota bacterium | reverse complement strand
GTCCGCCACGAACGCGATGTCCCCGTCCAGCGCCACCGCCCGTGCCTCTCCGGGCGTATCGAAGTGGACGACCGGCGGCACGGAGGAGGGCTCCGTGGCGTCGAGCACCCAGAGATCCGCGGGCTCCAGCGCGTACACGTAGGGAAGATCCACGAACAGGCCGTCCGCACCGTTGCCCAGTCGGACGCGGCCGGTGCGGATCGGCGCGGCCGGGTTCGACACGTCGATCACGTCGCAGCCGACCCACGCGTTCGTGACGAACGCATGGGACCCCTCCACGTGGACGGTCTCGTAGACATCGTTCTCGCGGAACGGCGTGAAGCCCAGGAGCGCGCAGTTCGCGGGGTCCGCAACGTCGTACGTGAACAGGCCGGCCACCCGATTCCCCGCGTACGCGATGTTGCCCACCACGTCCACGCAGAGGAACTCGCCCAGCGGGGCCGTGCCGCCCACCAGCGTGATGTTTGCGGGATCGCTCACGTCCACGATCCGGATTCCGAACGCAAACGAAGGCAGATAGGCGAGGTTCCCTTCCACGTCGAACCGGGCGATGAAGCCGGGGCCGGTGTACGAACCGAGCAGCGTGGGCGTGAGCGGATCCGAGACATCGTAGATTCGAAGGGCGTCGCCGGCGGCGTACATCCGGTCTCCAACCACCTTGAGATGATTGCCCACGACGGGAAAACCGGTGGTGGCGAGGATCTGCGGCGACGCCGGGTTCGACAGGTCCACGGTCAGCAGCTCGCCGCTCAGGAAGTCCGGAGTGCTCTTGGCCACGAAGCCGTGGTCTCCCCGAATCGCGAAGCCGGACGGATTCGTCGACAGCGGCAATTCCGCGATCGGCTGCGGATCCGCCGGGTTGGTCACGTCCACGGACTCGAGCGCCGATCCGCTTCGGGCGATCCAGAGGGTGGTTCCGTTCCGGGCGGCCTGCCAGAGCGATCCGCTCCGCGGCAGGCGGGCCTCGATGTGCAGGTGATCCGCGACCTCGGCGCACGGCTGGGCCGGTGCCACGGCCGGGGCCGACAGCGCCGCGAGCGCCCAGGCCGCCACTCCGGGGAATCGGCGGCGCCTCATCGGTACATCGCCTTCACGCGCGACCACCGTTCCCTGGCAACGCCCTCGGGCGCCGCGACCACGGGATTCACCCATTCCGCCAGCGGCCCGGTGATCCCCCAGAGGAGTTCGGCCGCTCCTCCACTGCCCGGAAACGGGTCTCCGGGACACAGAGGCGCGGACGGCGTTCCGAATCGCGCGGATCGGACGCGTCCTCCGGAGGGGTAGCAGGCCGCGGAGGCGGGGCCGTCCGTTCCCCACCGCACCGGGCTGCTCAGGACGTCGGCGTTTCTCCACACCAGCGAGTACGCCTGCGCGCCCCAGGGCGGGCTGATTCCCCAGAAGACGGTGTTCCATCCCGACGCCGGCAGGAAGGGCTGCGCGGCGATCGTGCTTCCCTGGGGGCAGTCCAGGGGACTGGAGTAGCGAACCTCCAGGGTCCCGGTATAGCCGTAGCCGGCCGGCGCGCCTTCGATCGCATAGTGAAACGAGGTGTCGATGGCGTAGACGTCGGTGCAGAACGAGGTGTTGAACGCCACCCCGATCTCTTCCTCGGGGGCCCAGCCGGACCAGGACCAGATCCAGCCGGCGCACAGATTGTAGTAGGAGATGGTGGCAGTGCAACCGAGCGCCCAGCGGTCATCCGGCTCCCGCTCCACCGCGGGCGCGCGCGTACGCTCCAGCGCGTGCCCAACCACGGGGACAGCGATCACCAGCAGGACGGCGAGACAACCGACGACACGATGCTTCACGACTTCCCCCGCAGGGCTCGGTGCGCTTCGCTTTCCCACCCCGAGTGTATCAAACCCGTGGGGGGAAAAGACAGTCCGAGCCGGGAGGCGGCGCGTTTCCCCTAGGAGGCGTTGGTTTTCAGCAGTCCGTGCACTCGTTCCACCAGGCGACCCGGGCTGAACGGCTTGGTGATGTAGTCGTCCGCGCCGGCTTCGTAGCCCTGCTTCTGGTCGATGTCGCGCGCCTTGGCGGAGAGAAGGATGACGGGCGTCCCGGCGAGTTCGGCGTCGCGCTTGATGGCGCGGCACGCCTCGAAGCCGTCGAGCTTGGGCATCATCACGTCGAGGACCACCAGGTCCGGCTTCTCTTCCTTGGCCTTGCGAACGGCTTCTTCGCCGTCTTCGGCCGTGATCACTTCGTAGCCTTCCGCTCCCAGGCTGAAGTCGAGGATGTGGAGAATGTAGTTTTCGTCGTCGACGATCAGGATCTTGCCTTTGTTCGTGCCCGGCTCACTCATCGGGTGTTCCTCCTTTGGAGATCGAGATTCGGAATCAGACAGGGAGTTGAACGTTTCGCTTCGTGACGATCTTGACCAGCGCATCCACGACCTGCTCATCGAACTGCCGCCCGCGGTGCTTCTTGACCTCTTCCAGCGCCTCTTCGCGAGAGACGGCCGGTCGGTACGGGCGGCCGGTGCAGAGCGCGTCGTACGCGTCCACGACCGCCAGGACCTTGGCGCCGACCGGGATGCCGCCGTCGGTCAGGCCGCGCGGGTAGCCGCTGCCGTCGGGTTCCTCGTGGTGCGCCAGGATCATGTCGAAGACGTCCGGCAGGAACTCGATCGACCGCAGCACGCGCGCGCCCTCTTCCGGATGCTTGCGGATCATCTCGCGATCCTGGGCGGTCAGCTCCAGCGGCTTCTTGTACGCGCCCTCCGGCAGTCGCGTCATGCCCACGTCGCGCAGCATCGACGCGTAGTGGATCTTGGCGGCCTCCTCCGGATTCAGGCCCAGCTCCTCGCAGATGCCCAGCACCAGCCCCGAGAATCCTTCGCCGCGCGGGTAGTAGTGGCGACGCACGTCGATGACGCCGCGCATGGCGTCTTCCATGCGACTCACGTCGTCGCGGGAATCGCCGAACTCGCGCAGCTTGCTCATCACCAGCGCCACTCGCTGCGCCAGGATCTCCAGCAGAAGGCGATCGTGATCGGTGAAGGCGTCGCCGGAGATCTTGTTGGTGACGTTCAGGACACCGATCACGTGGCCGCGCAGCTTGACCGGCGAACAGATCAACGAGCGCGTCCGGTACTGGTCACCGCGCGCCACCGACGGGAAGCGCGCGTCCTCGTCGAGATCGGGAATCAACAGCGACTGTCCCGACTGCGCCACCGATCCGGCGATGCGCTCGCCCACGGCCAGCCGCACCTCGCGGATCGCCTCGTCCGGCAGCCCCAGCGCCGCCTGCACGAACAGTTCGTTGCCGCCCGGCTCCAGCAGCATCATCGACACGGACTCCGCGCCCATGACTTCCGAGATCATCTCGATCACGAGCTCCGGCACGCGGTGCTCTTCCACCGGGGCGTCCACCACGGTGGGCTCCACCGCGCGCGTCCGGCTGGTCGCCCGCACCCGCGGGAGCGAAACCACGAACCGCGCGCCGTGCCCCTGCCGGCTCTCCGCCCAGATGCGGCCGTCGTGCCAGGTGGCAATGCTCCGGCAGATGGCCAGACCCAACCCGGAGCCTCCGTGCGGACGGGCGTTCGACCCGTCCACCTGGAAGAACCGCTCGAAGACGGCGTCCAGCTTGTCGCCGGGGATGCCCGGACCGTCGTCCTCCACGATCAGCCGAACCGCCGTGGCGTCCGTTTCCAGCGACACCACGATGTTCCCCTCCGGGCCGCAGAACTTGGTCGCGTTCTCCAGCAGGTTCACCGCCAGCTGCTTGAGCAGGTCCGGGTCCGCGTGCACCGGAGCTTCGTGGTCCACGCGGGTCTCCACTGTCAGCTTCTTGTCCGTGGCGAACGGCCGGATCACGTCCAGCGCGTCGTCCACCACCTGCCGCAGGTCCACCCGACGGCACGACATCCGCACCCGCCCGGCGTCCATGGTGGCCAGATCGAGAATGTCGTCCACGATGCGCGTGAGTCGGCGACTCTCGTCGTGGATGACGCGCAGGAAGCGGTCCCGGGTTTCGGCGCCGGCCTCCAGGTTGGGAGAACGCAGCGTCTCCGCGTACGCGGTGATGGACGTGAGCGGCGTTCGCAACTCGTGCGAAACCGCCGCGATGAACTGCGACTTCATCCGGTGCAGCTCCGCCATCTCCTCTTTCTGTTCGCGCAGGTCTTCCAGGTCCTGGAACCCGCGGCCGCGCTCCTGCCGGCTCTCCAGCGCCTGGCGGGCCAACGTGGACCAGCGCTGCAGATCCTCCACGGCCTTGGGCTCGTCGATGGCCTGCTCGATCTCCACCAGCAGAAACCCGATGGGATGCGCGCCGTCACGACTGGGCAGAACCTGGACCAGCGTGTCGCCGTGTCCGGGCCCGGTGCGGTGCACGGTGCCCGCGGGTATCCACGGCGAACCGCCCCAGCGCGGAAACGTGGAGCACCACGCCACGAACCCCTCCGCCCGATGCGCGTTCTCCGGCAGCACGAACGCGTTCGCGGCCTCCGGATCCGTGTGGATCATCTCCACGTAGCGTCCATCCTCCGCGCGCAACGCCCACAGGCGCGCGCGCGCCACTCCCCGAATGCCGGCAACCGAGGTGGTGATCCGGCGCAACACGGTGCCGGTCCCGCCCTCCCGCACGATCGCGTCCAGGACCTCCACCGCGCGCTCCAGGTCGGCGGCGCGCACGTCCGCGGCCTCCCGTTCCCGCCGCTCGGCCGAGCGTCTCCGCTCCCGACCCAGCGCCAGCCCGGCGTGCGCCAGCAGGTCCTCCGCATCGGCCGGCTCGCCGACCGCCGTCACCACGCCTTCCACCCCCCGGTCCGATCGCAGCAGCTGCGCCCACAGGACGCCCGCCGCCACGCCCGACTGCCGAACGGTGCGCCCTTCGCGCAGCGCCCGCCGCGCCATGCCGGCCAACTCGATCTCGGGCAGCGACAGGTCCGCGGAGGCCGGCCCCTGCACGAA
>BQJX01000276.1 GCA_021604925.1 Gemmatimonadota bacterium | reverse complement strand
ACAAGTCCGAGAAGCTGGCTTCGTCAACCTTGCCTTCGGGCTGACGGATCCCGAGCTTCACGACACACTCCTGGTGCAACGCCGTGAAGATGTTCAAAATGGTCGAGTGGCAGAAGTTGAGCAGTTCGTCCGCCTGCTTGTGGTACTCGATGAACGCTTCACGGTCATCGTGAAGGTGATATCGGGGATAGCGCATGAGTACGTGGCGAACGAGGTAACCCACGGCACTGAAGCTGACGAGAGACAGCACGAGTTCCGTCAAGAACGAGTACTGCTTGTTGTTGCGCGCGTCGAAGTCATCGAGGAAGTTCTTGAGTTCGCGCGCCTCTTCCATCAGGCACGAGTAGAACCGCTTCATCGTCGGAGCGCCGCTCTGACCCTCGAGGAAGTTGTAGATTCGCAGCAACCCCTGGATCTCTCGCTGAAGGAGCTTCTGGAAGTCCTTCTCATCGATGATCTTGGCCAGTGACTCGTCCACAGAGTGAGACACGCGAAACCCTCGCAAAGAAACCCATGCAAGTGGCTGCTGCCCGGGAGCACCCGACCTCGCCGAGGGGTCCCCGCCGCACAGCAAGCCCAAACCGCAAGAGCGAGACAGGAAGAAACGGGGGTGAAGGGTGTTCGGGGGGCAAGCCTGGAAAGCCGATAGTATACCCCTCAGGGGGCACTGGTCAACAAAGCGGGTTGTCGCCCGGAGCGCCCCATGGTACCTTCGACTGCCGGCGGACATACCACGATTCTCCGCGTCGACAGTCGCCAGGGAAAACGACCGATTGACGTAATCTGAAAGCGTGGAACGACATGCCTGGCGATCGGCAAGCACCGGTCAGCGGATTGCGATTTCCGACCGGTGTACGCGCGACAGGCAGACGAAGAATCAACCACCTTCAGGAACCGATCGGGGGAGCGGAAGTGTCGGCAGCAGTCGTCGACGGTCTATGCTAAAGCGCTACCATCAACTCCTGGTGACCTTGATCTTCATCGTGGATCTCGGTGTCACCTTCTCCGCCCTCGCCGCTTCATTCTGGATCCGGTTCTACAGCGGCTTGATTCCCACGACCAAGGGCATCCCCGAGGTATCGCAGTACCTCCGCGCAATGCCCGCCGTCGCCCTGATCGTCCTCGCCACGTACAGCTGGCAACGCCTCTATGTGGCACGTCGCGTCGATCATCTCGGCCGCGAAGCCTTCGTCATCGCCAAGGCGACCATCTTCACCGCCCTCTTGCTCGCCGCCGGAACTTTCTTCTACCGCTCGTTCGAGTTCTCGCGCGCCGTTCTCATCATCTTCTGCTTCGTCAACATTCTGATGCTCAGCGCCACGCGCATGACAATCCGCTTCTTCCTGCGCGAGCTCCGCAAGAAGGGCTGGAACCAGCGCCACGCGGTCGTCGTCGGGTGTGGCAAGCTCGGTCAGTCGACGGCGGAGAAGCTGCTCAACAACCCGTGGACCGGTATCCGTATCGTCGGCTTCTTCGACGATCGCGCATCGCGCATCGGCAAGCAGATCCTCGGGATTCCGGTTCTCGGCCGACTCGACGAGGTCGATGCGTTCATCCGCGACGGCAGCATCGATCAGCTCTACATCGCCCTGCCGATTCAGGACTACCCGAAGATCGACCCCGTCCTCGATTCGCTCGCGCGCGAGACGGTGGATATCCGCTTCGTCCCGGACTTCCCGCGCCTCGTCTCGCTCAAGCCCCACCTGACGGATTTCGATGGCCTGCCGATCATGTCGATCCGCGAGAGCCCGATCTTCGGCTGGAATCAGCTGCTCAAGCGCACCGTCGACATCCTTCTTTCCCTGATCGTGATCTTCGTCCTGTCGCCGCTGTTCCTGGCCCTCGCCCTGCTCGTCAAGTTGACCTCGAAGGGTCCGGTCTTCTACATCCAGGAACGCATGGGCTACGACGGTAAGATATTCAAGATCTACAAGTTCCGGACGATGACCACGGACGCGGAAGACAAATCCGGGGCGCAGTGGGCAACGGCCAACGATCCCAGGCGCACCTCCATCGGCGGATTCCTCCGACGGCTCAGCCTCGACGAGTTGCCCCAGTTCGTCAATGTACTCAAGGGCGACATGAGCATCGTCGGCCCGCGACCCGAGCGACCCGTCTTCATCAACACGTTCCGCGAGACCATCCCGCGGTACATGATGCGCCACAAGATGAAGGCCGGGATCACCGGCTGGGCCCAGGTCAACGGCTGGCGCGGCAACACCTCGCTGAAGAAGCGCCTCCAGTATGACCTGTACTACGTCGAACACTGGTCTCTGTGGTTCGACTTCCGCATCATGCTCGAGACCCTGCGCGTCTTCATCCGCCAGAAGAACGCCTACTAGCAAGCCAGTCCTCACCGCCCGCCACGAACCAGCTTGCCACGAACCAGCTTGCCACGAACCACATTGCCACGACCCGGCTTGCCACGAACCTGGCTTGCCACGAACCTGGCTTGCCACGACCCGGCTTGCCACGAGGCTCGCCGGGCTGCTCCAGGAGCACGCCGGGCACATCGCCGCCTTGCCGGGAGCAGCACGGTATCGCGACTCCTGACCGGGAGCAGCATGCCACCGTCGATTGCCTGGGGACGAAGAATCTCCGGGAGCGCGATTGCGCCCCAGACCCCCGTGCGTGCCTCACAATCGCCAACCAACGACACTTCAGGTTCTCGGCGCTCGCCGATGTCAACCGTTTTTTCTCCAAGTCCCTAAGTTTCACCCCCGAACCGTACGATAATGAACCTTCCACCGGGATGATCAGAAGAGGGTATTCGGTGAGCCACGGGCATGCTTCGCGCCCGATCAGCGGCTCATCTTTCGCAGATCGTCTGTGCGCTCACCGCGCGCTCCCGGAGGACCGAGTCATCGCAAGAGAATCTGCACTAGAGACTTATCTGCAGGAGATCAACCAGGTCCAGCTTCTCACGGCCGACGAGGAGAAGGAGCTGGCCCGGGAAATCCGGGTCGGGGACCAGGCGGCGCGTGAGCGCATGATCCGGGCCAACCTGAGACTCGTCGTCAGCATTGCCAAGAACTACATCAATCGCGGACTCTCCTTCATGGATCTCATCGAGGAGGGCAACCTCGGTCTGCTGAAGGCGGTGGAGCGGTTCGATCCCGACGAGCAATGCCGCTTCAGCACCTACGCCACCTGGTGGATCAAGCAGTCCATCCGGCGCGCGCTGGTGAACACGGTCAAGACCGTGCGCATCCCCTCCTACATGGTCGAGATCATCGACAAGTGGAAGAACGTCTCGATGGAGCTTCAGTACAAGCTCGGTCGACAGCCCAGCGTCGCCGAGGTGGCACTCGAGCTCAATATCGCCCCCGAGAGCGTCGGGGTCATCAAGAGAGCCATCCGCACGTACACCTCCTCGTCACAGTCGACCAGCCTGGATGTCCTGTGGTCGCTCAGCGATGTCCTCGAGGACACGAACGCGCGTCAGCCCGACGAGGTCCTCTTCGAGGCGATGGACCTCGAGAAGCTCGACTCGATTCTCGGCACCATCGACGAGCGCGAGGCCAAGATCCTGAAGCTGCGCTACGGCCTCGGCAATGCCGAACCGATGACCTTGAAAGACATCGGCAAGCAGGTCAACCTGACCCGCGAGCGCGTCCGCCAGATCGAGAACGAAGCGCTGCGCAAGCTACAGAACATCCTCACCCGCGACGAACGCCCCTGAAACGAGACTCCCCCGGAGCCACCCGCCTGAGCCCGCCCGAGCCCGCCGGCAATCCGCACTGCGCCCGCCCGGACGCACCCGCCGCGCTCGATTCGGACCCGATACTCGAAACACCGGCCTAAGCTCAACAGGCGTAGTAACTTTCACCCGAATCAACAGGCTGGTTGCAATCCCCCGTGCCGGGAACTTAACCTGAGGCGATCGTCCTCCGGCGCAGCTCCTCTGCCCGGCTCAGCGAATGCGGCATGCAACCCGGCCGACCGGCCACCGCATCGTACGGGCGATCCAGTCGAACCGGCCATCGCGTGGTGCGGACGAATCGGTCGAACCGGCGCCCGCGCGCCGCGGTTTCGGGAGGCTCTTGCAGGGTGAAGAAAGCCAGACAGGATCGCTCCAGGACGCGGCTCTTCTTCATGCGGGGCTTCGCGTCGCTGCTGCCGACCATTCTCACGATTCTCATCATCGTGCTCTGCTACCGCTTCGTTCACGAGAACGTCGCGACGCCGATCAATCACACCATCCACCGCCTGCTGGTACAGACCAGCTGGGGACGCGACATCCTCGAGACCGCCGGCCTCGAGCTCGATCTCGAGGACTATCGCTACCGACTCGGGTCGAACACCGAATGGCGTTCGTTCCGCAAGGTCGATTCCGATCAGCCCGACCGCGAGAAGCTGCGCGAGGCCCTGTACGAAACGATCCATCCGATTCTCGGCTTCCTCATCGGCATCCTGATCATCTTCACGGTCGGCGTGCTCCTGGCCAGTTTTCTCGGACGGCGTATTTTCGCCCGCTTCGAGCGCGCCCTGTCGAAGTTTCCGATCATCAAGGTCATCTACCCCTACGCCAAGCAGCTCGTCGACTTCTTCTTCAAGGAGCGGCGCATGGATCTCAGCTCGGTCGTCAGCTTCGAGTATCCGCGCAAGGGAATCTGGGCGATCGGGTTCATGACCAGCAACGGCTTGCAAACCCTGCACGACGCTGCCGGTCAGCCGGTCGTCTCCGTGTTCATACCGAGCTCGCCGGCACCGATGACCGGCTATACGGTCTTCATCCCGCGGGAGGACATCATCCAGCTGGATATCGATGTCGAGGAGGCCTTCCGCATGGTGATCACCGGTGGCGTGGTCATCCCCGAATCGGAGCAGGTCACGGTGTCGGCGGCGCACGACGACAGCCCCCGAGTCTCCGAGAACGCGCGACTCACCGGCGATCGCCCCGCCGACGACGGGGAGGCCACACC
>BQJX01000275.1 GCA_021604925.1 Gemmatimonadota bacterium | reverse complement strand
GCGTGTTGGCCTCCGCCGACGGACGGGTCTTCACGCGGGACCAGTTGCTGGATCGGGTCATCGGCGGACAGGCGCTGGTCACCGACCGCAACATCGACGTGCACGTGCGCGCGATCCGATCGCTGCTGGGTCCGCACCGCGACCTCATCGAAACGATTCGGGGCGTCGGCTACCGATTCCGATCCCGGTGACCCGCGTGCACCGCTCCCGCATCTTCTGGCGGATCTTCTCCGCGTACATGGCCGTCGCGATCGTGACGACGCTCATCGTGGGGTTGCAGGTGGGGCGGAGGGTGGAGCGGACCGCCACGGAGCAGACCCGGGCCGGGCTGCACGAGAGTGCCGTGATGGCGCGGGAACTCGCGCGCGGTCGACCGGCGGATCTCCAGGAGAGGCTGCGGAAGATCGGCGCGGAGACGGCCACCCGCTACACCGTGATCGACCCGGACGGCACGGTTCGCGCCGACTCCGAGCGGGATCCGACGGGGATGGACAACCACGCCGACCGGGACGAGATCGTGGAAGCGGGCCGGGCGGGCGAAGGGAGCGCCAGCCGCTTCAGCACGACGCTTGGCGTTCAGATGATGTACGTGGCGATCTCCTCCGACGAAGGCTTTGTGCGGGCGGCACTGCCGTTGCGCGTGCTGGCCGAGGGGCGAACGGCCACGCGCGCCACCGTGGCCCTGGGGGTCGGGCTGGCGCTGGTGGTGGCCGTGGGCCTGGGCGTGGCGGTGACGCGATCGCTGGCCGCCCCGCTGGTGGAGATGAGCGAGACGGCCCGTTCGATCGCGGCCGGCGACTACGGCCGAAGGATCCAGGTGGATCGCCCGGATGAGGTGGGCGCGCTGGGCCGCTCGTTCAATCTCATGGCCGGTGAGATCCAGCAGCGAATCGAGCGGATCACGGAGGAGCGCGACCGGTTCCAGACGATTCTGGGCGGCATGGTGGAGGGCGTGGTGGCGGTCGATGCGTCCGAGCGGGTGCTTCTGGTGAACGACGTGGCGGGCCGGATTCTCGGGGCGGATCCCGCCCGATCGGCGGGGCAGCCGATTCGGAACGTGACGCGGGCCGAGGGCATCGCCGAAGTGCTGGCGGACGCGTTGCGCGCCCGGGTGGATCGGAGCCGCGAGATCGTGCTGCGGATCGCGGGCGTGGACCGGGTGCTGGACACGCACGCCGGCCCGTTCGGAGGGGGAGAGGAGCCGCTCGGCGCGGTCGTGGTGCTGCACGACGTGACGGAGCTCCGTCGATTGGAGTCCGTGCGACGCGACTTTGTCACGAACGTCTCGCATGAACTCAAGACGCCGCTCACTGCCGTTCGGGGCATCCTGGAAACCGTGATCGACGACCCCGGGATGACGGAAGCGGTGCGCCGGGACTTCCTCGGCCGGATGAACGCGCAGGTGGAGAGACTCACGCGCATCGTGACGGACCTGCTGGACCTCACGCGGATCGAATCCGCGCCCGAGTCACTCGACCGCGTGCCGCTGGACCTGCGGGAGATCGTGGAGGAGACCTTTCGGGTGCTGGAGGCTGGCGCGAGGGACCGCGGCGTCACGCTCCAGCGATCCGTGCCGGAGGATCCCGTGACGGTCGTGGGCGATCGAGCTTCGCTCCGCCTCCTGGTCGACAACCTGGTGGACAACGCCGTGCACTACACGCCGGCCGGGGGGAGCGTCACGCTGACCCTGGGCCGGGAGGCCAACGAGGTTCGCGTGGAGGTGCGGGACACCGGGATCGGGATCGATCCGCGCCACGGCGACCGCATCTTCGAGCGCTTCTACCGGGCGGATCCGGCCAGGTCCCACGCGCTGGGGGGCACGGGGCTGGGCCTGTCCATCGTGCGCAACGTGGCCAGCGAGCACGGCGGGCGGGTCCGCTACGAGAGCGTGCCGGGGACCGGGACCGTCTTTCGCGTGGACCTCCCGGCGGGCGCCCCCGGAACGGACTCCTGACACTTTCACCCCACCTTCATGTTCGCTTCACTCCCCTTCACATTCGCTTCACATTGGCACGGCAACCTGTCTGCAAGGTGATTGCCTCGGACGAGCGAAGGTCTCGAGTCGGGGCGAAACCGGGAGTCTCTCCCGAGAGGAGCCAATCGCTTGAAGACCACGAAGACGACCTGCGCCCTGGTTTCCGCGTCCGTGTTGGCGGCCGTCACGCTGACGGCCGGATCCTCGGCGGCAGGCAGCGACCTGAACGTTTCCTGGAGCGACGGCATCCGTCTGGCGACCGACGACAAGAGCGTGAGCCTCAAGATCGGCGGCCGCCTGATGAACGACTGGGTGTTCCAGAAGGCGGACAACGAACTGCTGGATGCGCTCGGGACGACCGACGAGGACGACGTGTTCCACCCGGCGGTGATCGAGGACGGCACGGAGATGCGGCGGGCGCGCATGTACTTCTCCGGCACGGTCCAGGGCAACACCGAGTTCAAGCTCCAGGTGGACTTTGCCGGCGGCAAGGTGTCGGCCAAGGACTACTTCCTGGGCGTGAAGAACATCCCCGCGCTGGGAACGATCCGAGTGGGACACCAGTACGAGCCCATGGGGCTCGATGAGCTGACGAGCAGCAAGTACATCACGTTCATCGAGCGCGCCACGCCGATGGCGTTCGTGGCGTCCCGGAAGACCGGCCTCTTCGTGACCAACCACACCGAGTCGGTGATGTGGGGCGGAATGGTCTCGCGCAACTCGGACGGCGCGGGCGCGGCGAGTGCCGGCGGCGAGTACAACGTCACGGGTCGCCTGGCGGCGGTTCCCTGGCAGGAGGACGGCGGTCGACGCCTGGTGCACCTGGGAGCGGCGGCGAGTCGACGCGGCCCGGCCGGCGACGCGGTCAGCTACTCCGCGCGCCCGGAGAACCACCTCTCGGTGAACCACGTGTCGGCCAGCGTGGCGGCGGACGCGGCTACGGTGCTGGGTCTGGAGGCGGCCGCGGTGTTCGGTCCCGTGAGCGTGCAGGCCGAGATGCTGTCCAGCAGCGTGAACGCCACGGACGACACGGACCCCATGTTCTCGGGCTGGTACGCCTACGGCTCCTGGTTCCTGACCGGGGAGCATCGTCCCTACAAGATCGACTCCGGGACGTTCCAGCGCGTGAAGCCGAAGGAGAACTTCGATGGCGACGGCGGACTGGGGGCCTGGGAGCTGGCCGCCCGCGTGTCCCACATCGACCTGAACGACGCGGGAGTCTCCGGTGGCCGCCTCGACGACGTCACGGTGGCCCTCAACTGGTACCTGAACCCCAACTTCCGGTGGATGGCGAACTACATCCACGCGGACCTCACGGACGCGGGGAAATCTCACGCGCTCTTGACCCGATTCCAGGTGGACTTCTAGTCCTCACCGCAAAGGAGACAGGAATGCTGAAGACGGGATGGATGATGCTGGCACTGCTCACGGTGGGCGTGGGCTGCGTGGAGGCCGGACCGCGGCTCAAGGGGAACGTGCGGATCGACGGTTCCAGCACGGTGTTCCCGATCACGGAGGCCGTAGCCGAGGAGTACCGCGCCGTGCAACCCAAGGTCCGGGTGACGGTGGGAATCTCGGGCACGGGCGGCGGCTTCAAGAAGTTCTACGCCGGCGAGACCGACATCAACGATGCTTCGCGGCCGATCAAGGACAAGGAGATCGCCCAGGCGCAGGAAGCCGGGATCGAGTTCATCGAACTGCCGGTGGCCTACGACGGCCTGTCCGTGGTGGTCAGTCGGGAGAATACCTGGGTGGATCACCTGACTCCCGCCGAGCTGAAGAGAATGTGGGAGCCGGGATCCACGGTGATGACCTGGCAGGATGTCCGCGCGGAGTGGCCGGCCGAGAAGCTCCACCTGTTCGGCCCCGGCACGGACTCGGGGACGTTCGACTACTTCACCGAGGTCATCAATGGCAAGTCCCAAGCCTGCCGCGCGGACTTCACGGCGAGCGAGGACGACAACGTGCTGGTCAAGGGCGTGGCCGGCGATCCGCACGCGCTGGGCTTCTTCGGGTACGCCTACTACGTGGAGAATCGCGATCAGCTGCGCGCGGTCCCCATCGATGGTGGCCGTGGCCCGGTGGCACCGTCGTCCGAGTCCATCAACAACGGCACCTACACTCCGCTCTCGCGTCCGATCTTCGTGTACGTGAGTGTGGACGCCGCCGCTCGTCCCGAGGTGAAGGACTTCGTGGAGTTCTATCTGGAGAACGCTCCGGCGCTGGTATCGGAAGTGGGCTACGTGCCTCTCCCCGATGAGATCTACACGATCGCCCGCGAGCGGCTGGACGGGAAGATCACGGGGACCGTGTTCGGCGATGGTCACGGCGAGTCGCTTGCGGACCTGTTCCGGGTTTCGAGCGGTACCTGACATGGGGAGTGGGACGCCCGCCCGGATTCGACGTCGCTCCCGCGACTGGTCAGACCTCTCTGCCCGGGTGACGTTGTTCCTGTGTGCGGGCGTCTCTGTTCTCACCACCGTCGGGATCGTGTGCATTCTCGGCACGGAGTCCTTCCGGTTCTTCCGCGAGGTCCCGGTGCCGGAGTTCCTCTTCGGCACGCGGTGGACGCCGTTGCTGGAGCCGCGTTCGTTCGGCGTGCTTCCTCTCGTGGTGGGCACGCTGCAGATCGTGATCGGGTCGGCCCTGGTGGCGCTGCCCACCGGCCTGGCCACGGCGCTCTACTTGAGCGAGTACGCGTCGCCGCGGACGCGCAGCGTGGTCAAGCCGGTTCTGGAGGTACTGGCCGGCATTCCCACGGTGGTCTACGGGTACTTCGCGTTGACCACCGTCACCCCGTTCCTGCAGCTCGTCCTTCCCGAAACGCAGGTGTTCAATGCGGCCAGCGGCGGCATCGTGGTGGGGATCATGATCCTGCCGATGGTGGCCTCCCTCTGTGATGACGCCCTCGCCGCCGTTCCGGAGGCTCTGCGGCAGGGCGGCTTTGCGCTGGGT
>BQJX01000274.1 GCA_021604925.1 Gemmatimonadota bacterium | reverse complement strand
TCCATAGCGTCGGCAGTGCCCGCCGCGTCCGAGGCGTTGCCGGCGCCCGGATCCACGGTGCCGCTCGGGCCGGTCCCCGTACCCCTCCCCGTTCCGGTGTACCGCGCCGCGCCCGTCGGCTACGGATGGGGCGAGTTCTTCGGAATCGATCTGACGTCCCTGGGCTCCCGACGTTCACTGCTGGTGCTGGGAGTTGCCGGCGCCGGCTCCGCCTGGAGCTGGCAGTCGTTCGACGACCGGCACGACTCCGTCCAGGAGTCGCTGGATGGTTCCTTCCTCGATCCGGTCATGGACTTCGGGAACCGGTACGGCAGTGGCTGGGTGATCGGCGGCGGCGGTCTGGCGGTCCTCGCGGCCGGCGGCGCAACCGGTCAGGATCGTCTGGTCGATCTGGGCGGGGATCTGTGCCGCTCCTTCGCCTACTCCGCGGGAATGACCGGGGCGCTGAAGTACGGCTTCGATCGGCGTCGGCCCTCCGGTGGTGCGTACTCGTTCCCGTCCGGGCACACCACGTCCGCCTTCAGCGCGGTACCGCCCATCTGGCATCATCTTGGCTGGCAACCCGGAGTGGCGGCGGCGGCGCTGGCCGGCTTCACGGGAGCCGGTCGGATGGAAGAGGACCGCCACTACCTGTCCGATGTGATCTTCGGTGCGGCCGTGGGCCTGGTCGTCGGGCGTGCCGTGGTTGCCCGTCGGAAGCGAAGCGACTGGGTGGACCGACTCGTGATTTCCGATGAAGGCGTCGCGTGGGCCTGGGCATTCTGACCAGAGCAAAGGGCCACCACTGTTACTTCGGGACATACCGCCCCGGCGAGTACGGGGAGTCGTAGCGACCACTTCGTCCGAGAGGAGATTCGCCAGTGATTCGAACCTCCGCGTACTGTCCGGCTCGAGGGAAGCCGCTCGCAGGAATTCTGGTGACCATGGCGGCGGCAGGGCTGGTGACGCTGGTCCTCTCAAATCCGGTCCGCTCCCAGGACGCGACCACGTCGGACGCCCTGTCGCGCTCGGTCGAGGAACTCCGAACCTCGGTGGGAACGTGGAACGCGGTCACCGAGTTCCTCTACGACGACGGCTCGGTCGCCCGATCCGTGGAAGGCACCTACGAGTTCCAGTGGGTCGTTCCGGATCGCGTGGTTTCGGGTACGAGTTCGATCCCGGAACTGGAGCAGGTGTCCGCCGTCCTTCTCTACATCAACGAGCAGGAAGAGATCATCGAGATGGTCTCCGTGGGGAGCGACGGCGTGCTCTGGACCATGACGGGGGCGCTGGGGGGAAACGTCCGCACCTCGCAGGAGTACGACACCGGCAACGGCCCCGGGCAGCTTCGCTTTACCCGGTACAACGTCTCTGCGGATGCCTTCGAGTCCCGGATGGAGTACACGGACGATGGCGGTGCCACTTGGAAGGCGGGCAATCACCAGGTGTTCCGCCGCGCCCCGGACCCCACGACCGGGGGGAACCCATGAGCGGCGCGCTGGACTCCCAGGTGATCGCGTTCACCCTGGTGGCCGCGGTTCTGACGATCACGCCGGGCGCGGACACCCTGCTGGTGGTCAAGAACGCGTTGCGCAACGGTCGCGGCGCCGGCTGGGCCACCACGCTGGGGATCCTGGGCGGCACCCTCATCCATGCGCTGCTTTCGGCCATCGGTCTGTCGGTGATCCTCATGCGCTCGGCCACCGCGTTTCAGGTTGTGAAGAGCCTGGGTGCCCTCTATCTCATCTGGATCGGGATCCAGGCGATTCGGTCGAGCCGAACGCGGGTGACCACGGAGGAAGGCCCGTCGTCCGCCTCCTTCCGGAGTTCGTTCACCGAGGGCCTTGTGACCAACGTGTTGAATCCCAAGGTTGCCGTGTTCTACCTGGCGTTCCTGCCGCAATTCATCGGGGCCGCGGATCCCGTCCTGGCCAAGTCCATCCTGCTGGCCTGCATTCACAACGCCATGGGGTTGATCTGGCTGGGCGGCCTCTCGGTGGCCGTGTCCCGCGGACGTCGATGGATCCAGCGCCCCGCCGTGGGCGCGTGGATCTCCCGCGCTTCGGGCGCCATTCTGGTGGGGCTCGGAGTCCGACTCGCCATCGACCGCTCGTGATCCTTCGCCTCCGGGAGCGTTCCGAATGAAGAAGTGGGTTCCGATTCTGGTGCTGCTCGTGGCCGGGTACCTGGCCTGGAGCGGGTCACGGTCCGGGGATCCCCCCGGGACGCTCGAACCGCGTGGAACGGCCGACGCCGATCGTTCCTACGACTCCGAATCGTCACGGTCCGGCGAGGTCGCTGCCGCCTTCGCTCAGAAGAAGAGCGACGTTCAGGTGGAAGGGCAGGGGATCGTGCTGCGAACGTTGGCCGACGACAACGAGGGCAGCCGACACCAGCGCTTCATCCTCCGGTTCGAGACCGGCCAGACCGTGCTGGTGGCCCACAACATCGACCTGGCCCCCAGGATCCCGGACCTGGAGAAGGGCGACGCGGTGAGCTTCTGCGGCGAGTACGAGTGGAGCGACCAGGGCGGCGTGGTCCACTGGACGCACCGGGATCCGGCCGGCCGGCACCCTGGCGGCTGGCTGAAGCACGAGGGCCAGACCTACCAGTGAGTCACGGAACCACCGGATTCACGGTTCCGGCGGGGAAATCGGATCCGGCCCGGCAAGGCGGGATCCGAACGCAAAGGGGCCGGAGGGCGGGCTCAGGTCGACCGTACGAACGATTGCCTTTGGATGGCAGTCGGCCGGGGGTTGCGCGGGTCGCCGGAACACGGTATCTTCCTGGACGTTGGGCACCAGCCCGACAGCGGCAAACAACAGGACCTCAAAGTTATTCCTCTGAGGTCACGCCGCCACAAACACCCCTCTTGCCCATCGCTGTTGTGCGGGTCGGAAACATCGGCCCTGCCGTTCAGGATCAGCCTGCGCGAGCGTGGCGGAGAACAACTTTGATTTCTGTTTCAAAAAAAGATACCCGGACCGGATTCGACAAATTCGGCCTGAAGGAAGCCCTGCTGCGCGGAGTGCGCGGCGCCGGCTTCGAAAACCCCCGGCCGATCCAGGCCGAGACCATTCCCGCGGGCCTGAAGGGTCGCGACGTCCTGGGCCTGGCCCAGACCGGTACCGGCAAGACCGCCGCCTTTGCGCTTCCGTTGCTGCAACGGATCCTGGAAGGACGCGGCGGCAAGGGCCCTCGCGCCCTGGTGCTGGCCCCCACCCGCGAACTCGCCACGCAGATCTCGGAAGAGATCCGCACGCTGTCGCGCTTCACGCCGGTGCGGATGATCACCATCTACGGCGGCGTGTCGATTCACAATCAGATCGGCGCGCTGCGGGCGCGTCCCGATATCGTCGTGGGCTGTCCGGGTCGCGTGCTGGACCTGCTGCAGCAACGGAAGCTTCGCCTCGACGAGGTGGAGACGCTGGTGCTGGACGAAGCCGATCACATGTTCGACATGGGCTTCCTGCCCGACATCCGAAAGATCCTGTCCGCGCTTCCGCGGAATCGGCAGAACCTGCTCTTCTCGGCCACCATGCCCAAGGAGATCCGTCGATTGGCGGATGATCTGCTGTCGGATCCCCAGGTGGTGGAGCTGGCGGATGCCATGCCGGCGTCCACCATCGATCACGCGCTGTTCCCGGTCGCAGAAGGGCGCAAGCGCGACCTGCTGGAGCACCTGTTGCGGCAGAAGGACTGCGACTCCGCCATCGTGTTCACGCGCACCAAGCATCGGGCGCGTCGCCTGGCCGAGCAGCTGGAGAAGGCGGGGCACCGCGCGGTGGGCCTCCAGGGCAACATGTCCCAGGGGCAACGCGACCGGGCGATGAAGGGGTTCCGGGCGCGGCGCTTCGACATCCTGGTGGCCACGGACATTGCCGCTCGCGGCATTGACGTGAGCGGCGTGTCGCACGTGATCAACTACGACGTGCCGAACACTCCCGAAGCGTACACGCACCGCATCGGCCGCACCGGTCGATCGGAGTGCGAGGGCATCGCCTGCACGTTCGTGACCAGTGCCGACACCGGCTGGGTGCGCGCGACCGAGCGCATGATCGGAGCTCCGATCCAGCGTCGGAAGGTGGAGGGCTTCGAGACCGAGAAGTTCCTGAAGCTGGAGCCGGCGCAGTCGGCCCGCCCCAGGCCCCGGCCCCGGCCGCGGCCGGGCGCCAGCGCCACGGATCCTCGTCCGGAAGGCCAGGCGCGAAACCGCCGAAGCCGCCCGTCCCGTGGCCGGAGCCGCAAGCGCGCCGCGTAGCTTCCCACGGCTCTTCATGGTTGCCGGCCAGGGTGTCTTTCTGACACCCTGGCCGTTTCCGTATTCGCTCTCCGTGGCTGCGGAAGGAGTTGTGGAAGGATGGGCGAGAACACCCAACCGAGGGAAGCGATCGTCCTGGCTCCGGGCGAAGGGCGTTCCTATCCCATGGGCCGCATCCGCGCGCTGTTCAAGGCCGATGGAGACGAGACGGCCCGGGGGTACTCGATCTCGGAGTGGTGGCTGGAACCGCACACGAAGGGTCCCGGCGCCCACGCGCACGAAGAGGACGACGTCTTCTACGTGCTGGAGGGAACCATGAGCGTCCTGGTGGGCGATCGCTGGGTGGACGCCGCGCGCGGCTCGTTCGTCCTGCTGCCCGGCGGTACGACCCACGACTTCGAGAACCGGACGTCGGAGCGCGCCGGTGTCCTGAACTTCTCGACGCCCGGTGACTTCGAAAAGCATATGCCGGCCATTGCGGACTGGTTCGAGAAGAACCCACCCCAGGACGCGTGACCCAACGCGCCTGGCGTGAAGGAGACAGGATGGCGTTGAAGACCCAACCGACCGGTGCCAGCGTGGAAGCCTTCCTGAAGAAGGCGACCGAAGGTGATCGTCGCGAAGACTGCCGCGCGTTGATCCGGCTCATGAAGGGGATCACGCGCAAGGAACCGCAGATGTGGGGAACCAGCATCGTGGGGTTCGGCAGCTTT
>BQJX01000273.1 GCA_021604925.1 Gemmatimonadota bacterium | reverse complement strand
CCTGGCGGAAGCGACGAAGGTCCGCCAGCAGGGCGGCCGCGGTGGCGTAGCGTTGGACCGGATCGGTGCGCATGGCCTTCGCCACGATATTGGCGAGGTCCTGGTCCAGCACATCCGCGAGCGACTCCGGCTCGCGGTCGGCGAGCGTGCGCTCGATCGCCTCGAACGCGCCTCCCGCATGGGGACGTCGACCCGCGAGCAGTTCGTACAGCACGCCGCCCAGGGCATACACGTCCGTGGCCGTGGTCACGGCGGTCCCGCGAATCTGCTCCGGGGCCGCGTACTCGGGCGTCATGAGACGCGCGCCGTCCTGCGTGAACCCCGGCTCCTCCCGCTCCCCCACCACCCGCGCGATTCCGAAGTCCAGCAGCTTCACCTGCCCGGCGGCCGTCACGAAGATGTTGGACGGCTTGAGATCGCGATGAACGACGAGACGTTCCTGCGCGTACCGAACGGCATCGCACACGTCTTCGAAGAGCTCCGCCCGTGCGCGAACGGTGAGTTGTCGCTTGTCCGCGTACTCGGTGATGGGCAAGCCGTCCACGAACTCCATGGCGAAGAACGGTCGGCCATCGTCCGTGACCCCGCCATCCAGCAGCCGCGCGATGTTCGGGTGATCCAGCCCGGCCAGGATCTGCCGTTCCTGCACGAAGCGCCGCGCGATGTCCTGCGAATCACGGTCCGCGCGGATCAGCTTGAGCGCCACCTCCTGGTCGAAGTGGCCGTCCGCGCGACGGGCGAGATACACGGCGCCCGCACCACCCCGCCCGAGTTCCCGCACCAGTTGGTAGTGGGACACCCGGGACCCCACCAGCGAACCCGGATCGAACGCCGGCTCCGACTCCGCCGCACCGATCAGCTCCGCCGCGAACTCCGCCGCCGGCGTGTCCAGGAAGTCGCCGCTCTCCTCGTCGGCCTGGAGGAGCGACTCGACCTCCCCGCGAAGCTCCGCGTCCCCCGCGCACCGCCGGTCCAGGAACGCGGCGCGCCGGTCCGGGCTCTGCTCCAGCGCCTCGTGCAACACGGTGCGGATCTGCTGCCAACGCTCGGGATCGAGCGGCGTCACGATCGCAGTTCTCGAAAGAGGAACGCGCGAGCCTCGCGCCAGTCGCGCTTGACGGTGCGCGGCGAGATGTCCAGGACCTCCGCCGTTTCCTCCACGGGCAGCCCTCCGAAGAAGCGGAGCTCCACCACCTTGGCGGCCCGCTCGTCCAGGACCGCCAGCCGAACCAGGGCCGCGTCCAGATCGACCAGCTCGGCGGCGCGCTCCTCGACCGGCAGGTCACGCTCGTCCAGAAGAACGTGCTGGGCGCCGGAGCCCCGCTTCTGCGTGAGATGTGCGCGCGCATGATCCACCAGGATCTGGCGCATCGCCTGGGCGGCGACCGCGAAGAAGTGCGAACGATCGCGCGGCGCGGAAGCCTGCCCGCCGGCGAGCTTGAGGTACGCCTCGTGGACCACCGCGGTGGTCTGCAGGGTGGACGGCCTGCTCCCGAGGAGCTGGCGGTGCGCGATCCGACGCAGTTCGTCGTAGACCAGCGGGAACAGGAGACCGAACGCCTCGCGGTCCCCTCCCTGAAGCGCGACCAGCAGGCGCGTGACTTCATTCCCAGACGGCACGGGTCCTCCGCGGACAGGTCTGCAGGACTGCCACCTGCTCTCCCGTCCATTGTAGGTCAGCCGTGAGGGCGCCGCCATGTCGCCGTCCCGAGCGGCCGCGGTGCCGTCGATTCCCCGTCACACAATCCAGGGAAGCGAGTATGGAGACCGCGTCCCCGGTTCGGGACCATCACTCCCATTCAACGGAGGAAACGACATTGAAGAGGATCGTTCCCATTCTTACGGCCCTCGCGCTGATCGGAATCGGTGCGGGCTGCTCGCAGGACGAACTCATGGACCCCGGCGCGGAAGTGGACGACTCGGGACCGTTTGCCGGCGACGATGACGCCCTGATGTCGCCCGGATGGGATCCGGAGCATGGCGTGGGCGCCACGACACGCACCTATGAGATCACGCTCGAGAACCTGACCCTGGACACGGGCGACGGTGGCAGCCAGGTCTTCTCGCCGCCGATCACGGCCGTGCATCGTTCTTCCCTGCACGTCTGGCAAGCCGGGCGAAAGGCCTCGCCGGAAGTGGCGGGCGTGGCCGAGGACGCTGCCAACGGGCCGCTGCTGGACCAGCTCCACTCGTCCGGGCGCGTGCTGAGTGCGTTTGCGGCCGACGGAGTGATTCCTCCCGGGGCGTCGGCCACCTGGGAAGTGGCCACGGCCGCCGGGTTCCGTCGGCTGTCGCTGGTGTTCATGCTCGTCAACACGAACGATGCGTTCAGCGGCGTGGACGGGATCCACCTTCCGATCGCGGGCGAGCGCTCCTGGTACCTGAAGGCGTGGGATGCGGGCTCGGAAAAGAACACGGAGCTGGCCGAGCACATTCCCGGTCCGTGTTGCGGCTCGCCGGGCGCCGGACCTGACACGCACGACCGGATCCGACGCCACCCGGGCATTCAGGGCACCGGCGACCTCGACCCGGCCAAATGGGGCTGGGACGGTCCCGTGGCCAAGCTGACAGTGCGGCGTTTGGCCCCGGCCTGGGACGTACAGGTGGAGAACCTCACACCCGCCACCGTGGAAGGCGGCAGTCAGGTCTTCTCGCCCCCCCTGTTCGCCACCCACCATCGGGCGCTTCGCCTCTTCCAGAAGGGACAGCACGCGTCGCCCGAGTTGGAAGCAATCGCGGAGGACGGCATGAACGGCCCCATGCTGGAGAGGCTGTCGGACTCGCGCCTGACCTACACGGTCGGCGACACCGGCGCGCCGCTGGCGCCGGGCAGCACGCAGTCGTTCGAGGTCAGCGGTGGATTCGCGTTTCGCCGACTGTCGATGGTGTTCATGCTCGTGAACACGAATGATGCGTTCTCGGGCCTCGAAGGGGCTCGCCTGCCGCTGGGCGGGCGATCCACCCACTACCTGCGCACCTACGATGCGGGGACCGAGGAGAACACGGAGCTTGAGGCCCACATTCCGGGCCCCTGCTGCGGGACGCCGGGCGCCGGCAACCCCACGCACGAACGGATCCGTCATCACGACGGCATCCTTGGGGGCGGGGATCTGGACCCGGACGTGTGGGGCTGGGAGGACCCGGTGGCCACGGTGACCATCACGCGCACTCGCTAGACGGAGCGGCCGGACGGCCTGGAACGTCGGTTCCGGGCCGTTTCTCCGTTCGGGCCGTCAATCCACCGTGGACAACGACTCCATCAGGCGCGTGCTCATGTTCTGGAAAGCCACGATCTCGCTGAGGCTCAGCACGTCCTCGTCGGAGAGCCCGTGCGTGTGCAGATGTTCAATGTCCCGGGGGCTGCAGGCATTCGGCGATCGCGTCACCTTGACCGCGAAATCGGCGATCGCCCGCTCTCGCGGTGTAAGCGCGGCCTTCGTGTAGTCCACCTGGACCTGCGTGGCCAGCGGTTCATCCCGGGCGGCTCGACCGAGCGCCTTGTGATGACTCGCCGTTCAATGCACGCACCCGATGAACGCCGACGTCACCAGCGCGGCGATCTCCTTCTCCTTCAGCGAGAGTCCCTTCGCGGACAGGTACACCGCCCGGCCGAGTTCGTGGACGAGCTGTGCGACTGCCGGCGTTCGGCTCGTGATCCGAGTGAGATCCGAGACGCCGCCGTCGAGTTCCCGGGTCGCTCGAAAGAGGCGCCGCGCCTCGTCGCTCTTCGATTCCTCGTTGTCGACCTTGATCCAGGGTATCCACGGCATGATCCGCCTCCGGTTTCCGCCCCGTGCCCGATTCGGGCGCCGCTCTCCACGATCGCCCGAACATGAACGCCAAGGCGCAGGCTAACCCGCGGTGCCCCCGCGGGAAAGCGCGCAACCAATGTAAAAGCGTCGCGAATCGGCCGGCGCCGCGCTGCGGATTCGTCCCGCAACGCGCCGCGAGGGACCGTTGACCCCGGGAGAGAGCCCGTCCGCCCCATGCCGGCCACACCTTCCGAGCACGGTGCCAATAGTGGTGGCACCTCTGGGTCGGAGACACTTGGTGAGATCGGCGATTTTCGGACTGGCAGTTGGATTGATTTGCCTGGGCGGCTGTGCCCGCCCCGGTCCGTCCGGTCGTGAAGTACTGCTGCTCCTCACGATCGACACGCTGCGGGCCGACCGCCTGGGTTGCTACGGGGATCCCACCGCCCGCACCGCGCGCCTGGATCGGTGGGCGCGACGCGGCGTGCAGTTCGCCGTGGCCGTGGCGCCGGTGCCGCTCACGCTTCCCTCCCACACCACGATTCTCTCGGGTCTCGTTCCTCCCGAGCACGGCGCCCGCAACAACGGGTTCTTCCGGGTTCCCGAAGATGTCCCCCTGGTGTCCGAGCCGTTCTGCGACGCGGGTTGGGAGACGGCCGCGTTCGTGGCGGCCTTCCCGCTGGCGCAGCGCTTCGGGCTGGCCCGTGGCTTTGACGTGTATCGCGACGCCACCGACGCCCTTCCCGACGGCACGCGCCGGTCCCGACCCGAGCGGGAAGCCCACCGGGTGAATGAAGAGGTGTTCGAGTGGCTGAACCAGCGCGATCCGACCCGCCCGCTGTTTCTCTGGACGCACTACTTCGACCCGCACGCGCCGTATCTTCGGCACCCGCCCCGGCGCTTCCCGGTTCGGGACGCGTACGCCGGCGAGATCTCCTTTGTGGATCGGCAGTGGACGCATCTGATGCGCCGCCTGGAGGAGCAGTTCGACGTGGTCCGGGTGTGCGTGACCGCGGATCACGGGGAGAGCCTGGGCGATCACCGCGAGGACAACCACGGCATCTTCGTCTACGAATCCACCACGCGCGTTCCGCTGTTCTTTGCGGGACCGGACGCGCCGAGCGGAACGCTGGAGGCCGGCCCCACGTCGCTCACCCGGATCGCCCCCACGTTGACGGAGTGGACCGGCGTGGGCTCGGAGTGGTCCCACGTC
>BQJX01000272.1 GCA_021604925.1 Gemmatimonadota bacterium | reverse complement strand
CCGGGTGGGCCGTCGCCCCGCCCGCGACGTGGACCGCATGGTCCCCGACGCCGAGCACCTCCAGCGGCTGCGGGCGCTGGGCTACATCGACTGAGAGACGCGGGATCTCACCGTTCTGGGGGTTCCTGGGCTTCGCTTGCGCATGCTGAGGGGACCGCTCGGGACTGGCCGGAATCGCGCCGGTGGCCCCTCCGGTTTCGCGTTTTTCTCGGGCGATGGACCATTGCAATCTGATTGCTACTGGCCAGAATCCTGTCCCTCCGTCATCTCGCGTTGAGCGATGCTGGGCCTATCCAGCAAAGGCTCCCGCTTCTTGGGGTTCCCTGACAGCGAGCCGGACGCCAATTGCAATGAACTGATGGCTAGAATCCTGTCATCGCCTTGCAATTCGCCTACAGGACCTGATATCATGGTCCGACACCAAGGACGCATCCAGACAACAGCATCTCCGCCCCAGAACGGCTCGCTTGCGCACTCTGCCTTTGCTTCTTGCCTGCGTCGTCGCCACCCTTCTGTCGTCGCCGATCCCGGCGAACGCGGATCGCCGAGTCGTATCCTTGTCCGAGGGTGCGCCGTCCAGCCTTGCCACGTCCCTTTCCGCATGGCAGATCGAGCGGACGCCCCGCGATCCCCACCTGCTTCCTTCCTCCCTGGGCTCGCTCCGGCGCATCCCGGCCATCCGCCGCGGACAGGCCCTCTACGGCGACCGCGCGTTCAATCCGGGCTGGCTCCCGGCTGCCGACGGTCCTCCGGTCGAGCAGTTGATTGTGACCTCGGCCGCGCTCGAAGCCGATTTCCAGGTGCTTGCGGACCGCGAGACCAAGCGCGGGATCCCCACCGTCGTGCGGACGCTGGCCTGGATCGACAGCAACTACTCGGGAGCAGACCAACCCAGCCGCATCCGCACGTTCCTCCGCGATGCGTACGATCGCTGGGGAACGGAGTTCGTGATCCTGGGCGGCGATCTGGAGATCGTGCCCACGCGGTACATCCGCTGGGACGAGGAAGAGATCCCGACCGACATGTACTACGCGTGCGTGGACCGGGAGTGGAACGAGGACGGCGACGGGGTGTACGCCGAACCCATGACCGCGGCGTCGTTTGACGGTCTCGTGAACTCGGTCGCGGTGGACGGCGCCGGCGACGTTTGGCTCGCCACCTACTTCGGACTGGCGAGACTCTCGGGCGGAACCTTCCAGACCTGGGACGAGCGCGACGGGCTCCCTTCGCCCACGATCCGCGCGGTGGACGTGGCCCCGGATGGCACGGTTTGGGTGGCCGCGCAGGGTGGCGTGTCCTGCTTTGACGGTGTGGCCTGGCAGCACTTCGGCGTCTCCACGGGAATGGCCGGCAACGATGCGTACAGCGTGCACGCGATCTCGAACACCGAAGTCTGGGTCGGAACGAACGCCGGGGTGGAGCACTTCGGATCCGGCACCTGGTCGCAGTGGGGACTCGCCGAGGGCGTCCCGGCCGTGCCCGTGACCGATCTCACCCTGGACGGCGCGACGGTGTGGCTGGGCACCGCGGCCGGCGCCGCGAAGCTGGATGGTGGCGTGGTGACCGTCTACAACACCGCCAACTCCGGCATCCTCTCCAACTGGGTGATCTCCGTGGCCGTGGATGATCAGGGGCGCCCGTGGTTCGGACACGCGGACAACTACTTCACGCAGGGCGGCCTCTCGCGACTCGACGGTGGCACCTGGTTCACGGACGACCTGCCGGCGTGGGGTGGGCTGTCGGTTCGGTCGCTTTCGATCGGACCCGGAGGAGACGAAGTCTGGGCGGCGACCGCGATGGGGTTGTTCCACCGCACCCCGGCCGGGGACGAGCTGTACGACAGCAACGATGGGTTGGCCGCCACCGACTGCTACGCGACCGCGTTCACTGCGGGTGGCCTCGCCATCGGCACGGCGGCCGGCCTGTCCACCGGGTCGCCCACGATCTGGAACGTCTACACCACCGACGACGGGATCCCCGCCGCGATCGTGGACTATGACGATGTGGACCTGGTGCCGGACCTCTCCGTGGGGCGCATTCCCGCGGCCAGTTCCGCGGAAGTCGCCATCTACCTGCAGAAACTCATCGACTACCAGGATGGCATCCTGGTGGACCACGTGGAGAAGACGCTCTTCCTGGGCGAGAACATGTTCGCGCCCGGAGACGGGAAGGACCTGTGCGTATCCGTCCGCGATCGACTGCCGGGGAGCTTCGTCCACCAGGAGCTCTACGAAGTCGACGGCACCGAGAACCCGGCGTCCGTGGTGGCAGGGCTCAATTCCGGTCCCGCCTGGGTGATCGATGTGGGGCACGGTTCGTACGATGCGATGGGCGTCGGTGCGGGACTGGATCTCCTCTTCAACAGCGATGTGGCCGGCGTGGATGCGGGCGGGCGTTCCGGTTTCCTCATGGTGTACAGCTGCAACTCGGGAGCGTTCGACCTGGAGAGCTCGTCGGAGGCGTTCCTCTTCAACCCGAACGGTGGCTCCATTGCCGTCGTCGCGAACACGCGGGAAGCCGTCCCCACGATCGACGCCGACCTCAACGAGGAGTTCTTCGACCGACTGCTGACCTCGAGCCACGGCAGCCCGGCCCAGACGATCCGGGAACTCTGGACCGCGCGCGTGTCGACGGACCCGACCGACTACCGAAAGCTCAGCTGGTGGCGACGCACGTTCCTGAGCCGGACCTACCAGGGTTCCCCCACGTTGGCCCTGTGGCGCGGAGCCCCCGGCGCACTGAACGTGACGCATCCGTCCAGTGCTCCGCTGTCGCGCACTCCCTTCCCGGTGCACGTGGAAGACGCGGTCACCGCCACGCCGATCGAGGGGGCACTGGTCTGCGTGTCGAAGGGCACGGAGGACTACGCGTATGGTCGTACCGATGCGGCCGGCGACGTGACATTCCAGTTTCGGCCGGAGAGCGTTGGCACCATGGATGTGATCGTGTCCACGGCGGATCACGTGCCGTACTCCGGCGCGGCGGTCGTGAACGCGTCCGTCGCGCCCAACCCCGTGGCCGACGGATGGCAGACGACCGCAGCCCGGCGTTCCTCGGGGAACGACCTGGAGATCATGCTGGCGGTTCGGAACGCCGGCCTCAACAGTGCCGCCGGCTGGGTTCTGCAACTCGTGTCCGAGGACCCGAACGTGACGGTGGTGAGCGGCACGGGGGGGCTGCCCCCGATGGCGGCCGGGGAGACGATCTGGGCCGGCCCGTTCACCCTGTCGGTGGGCAGCGGCCTCGACAGCAGGGATACGTTTCAGGTGCGACTGGATGGCACCGGCGAGGTCATGTTCGCGGAGCCGTACACCCTCACGGTGGAGGCATCCGACCTGCACCTCGAGGCGTTGGACCTGACCACCTCGGAGATTCGCCCGGTCGTGTCGAACCTCGGTTCGGTCTCGACCGGTCCGCTCACGGGAACGCTCACCGCGCTCGACGCCGCCGGCACCGTCCTCGATGGGACCGGTACGGCGGCGGCCGTGGGCGTGGGGCAGAGCGTCACGTTTGCCGATGGCTTCCTGGTCTCGGGTCCTCCCGCAGCGCGGTTCGAGTTGAGCATCGTGGATGCGTTCGGGCGCGAGTTCCTCTACCCGATCGATCGCGAGGCTCCGGATCCCGCGTGGCAGGTCAAGTCCGAGCCTCGTACGGACGGCGCGTTGTTGACCTGGGATCCGAGCGACGCGGGGGACGTGATCGGCTATCTGGTGGAGGGCTTCTCGTCCGGCTCGTGGGTGGACGAGTTCGGGGCCCTGGTGAAGCAGGGGGCCATGGCCCACGTGGCGCTGCCCGCCGGCACGTCCAAGGAGTTCCGGGTCACGGCGGTCGACGCGGCCGGCAACCGCGCCCCCGCCGCGCAGGTGACGGCGCATTCGGCGCTCCCGCTCCTGCCCGGATGGCCGCGGCGCATCTCCGCGCTGATCGGACCGGCGCCCATGGTGCTGTCGGATCTCGATGGCGACGACTCGCCCGAAGTGCTGGTCGGGTCCATGTGGGAGACGAACTCCGTGCACGTGTTCCGGACGGACGGAAGCGAGTGGACGGACGGCGATTCCAACAGCACCACGCTGGGCGTGTTCGGGGAAACCGACGGCCGCATTCACACGGCCACGCTCACGCTCGACATCGACGACGACGGCCATCGCGAGATCTTCGCCGCGTCGCTGGACGGCTACCTCTACGGATGGCGCTCCGACGGCACCGGCGGCGCCGCCCCCACGGATCTGCCCGGTTGGCCCGTGCTCTGCACGCCGACCGGAGTGCGCGGTACGCCGGTCGCTGCCGACCTCGACGGCGATCTCGAACCGGAGATCGTGTGCATCGGCAACGACGGCGCGATGCGCGCCTTCCACACCGACGGAACGGTCGTGGCCGGGTGGCCCTACCTCACCAGCGGATATGGCGCCGGTTGCACGCCGGCTGTCTTCGATCTGAATCTGGACGGCCTGGACGATGTGGTGTTCGGCGGCACGGACAGCACGCTGTGCGCCGTGTCCGGAGACGGCACTGACCTCCCGGGCTGGCCGGTGTCGGTGGGCGAGCGCGTGCTGAGCAGCCCGGTCCTGGCGGACATCGACGGGGATGGCGACTTCGAGATCTTTGTCCACACGAAGATGGGCGACGTGTTCGGCTTCCACCACGACGCCGCCCCGGTGACCGGGTGGCCGGTTCGCATCCAGCGCTACGACTTTACGCCCCCGTCGCCCGCGGTGGCGGACTTCGATCGTGACGGCGTTCCCGAGATCGTGGTGGCGGGCGGTCACGAGCTGGTCGTGTTTCGCGCCGACGGATCGTTCTACCCGGGCTTCCCGCTGCAACTCGCGTACGACGTCGTGAACTCCCCGGTGGTGGCGGACCTGAACGGCGACCTGAGTCTGGACATTCTCATCGGCACCATGGACCGGCGCCTGTGGGCGTTCGACGTGGATGGCAGCGTGCTTCCCGGGTGGCCGGCCGTGCTGAACGAACGCCCCTGGTCCACGCCCTACGTGCA
>BQJX01000271.1 GCA_021604925.1 Gemmatimonadota bacterium | reverse complement strand
GCCGTGCCGCGGACGGGCGGCATCGGGATCCTGCTGGGCCTCGTGGCCGGCATGGGCGTACTGATCGGCCTTTCGCCCTTCCTCGGCGTTCCGATCGGCCGGGATCTGTTCGCGATCTGCGTGGGCGGCATCCTGATCCACGCCACCGGCGTTCTGGATGATCTCTGGGACATCCCGGCGCGACTCAAGCTGCTGGCCCAGGCGCTGGCCGTGGCGTGTGTGCTGTCGCAGGGTGTGTACGTGGAGAACATCGTGCTGCCGGGCGGCAACGTGATCCAGCTCGGCTGGGCGGGGATTCCCCTGACCGCGTTCTTCCTGCTGGGGTTGGTGAACTCCATCAATCTGGTCGACGGGCTGGACGGACTGGCTTCCGGCATCTCCTGCATCGCCGCGTTGGCCCTGGCCCTGGCGGGAGTTCTTACCGGAAACGCCGTGCTCACGGGACTCGCGCTGATCCTCCTGGGTTCGGTGCTCTCGTTCCTCCCGTACAACCTCCGGAGCGAGCGCAAGATCTTCCTGGGGGACGCGGGCAGCATGCTGCTCGGATGGATGTTGGGCGTGGTGGCGATCACGGGTTCGCGTTTCGGAGCGGACTCCACCGGGCTCTTCGTGCTGCTGGCGGCCGTGGCCGTTCCGATCTTTGACACGGCCACCACGATTGTCCGCCGGGCGCGCAGCGAGGGACGGCTCTTCCATCCCGATTCGATGCACATTCACCATCGACTCATTCGATTCGGCATGACCCCGCGCCAGACGGTCTTCACGATTCTCGCGATGACGCTGTTTGCCGCGGGACAGAGTCTGGTTCTGCTCGTGGAAGGAACCCGGGCGTTGCTGATTCCCACGACGTTGGCCGTGGTGCTGGTGGTGTTGCAGGTGCGACGGCCGCGTCAGCCGCAGCCGACGGACGACCAGGATGAGGCCTCGTTCCGCGAGATCCTGCTGTACCTGCTGGGCGCCCAGAAGGGCACCGGACCGCGGATGAGTGGCGAGTTGGCCATCGTGGATCTTCTCCGCGAAGCCACGGAGGAAGCCACACCGGGCGTTCAATCCCCGAGTGTCGTGACGGCCCAGGCCAAGGCGAAGGCCAACGCCGCCAAGGTGCCCGCCGCTCCGCCTTCGGAGCGTGAGCCGGCTCCGGTGCGAGCGCCGGAAACCCGCTAGCGAACGTTGCCTCGTGCGGCGAGTGCGGCGTGCGGCGGTGTGAGGACGCGGCCGCCGTTGCCTAGCTCCGTGGGATCCGGAGCGTGTCCCCGGGCCGGATCACCGAGCTCTTGCGCAGATTGTTGGCGCTGAGCAGCGCGGTCAGGCTGACGCCGTGGTTGCGGGCAAGATCCCAGAGCGTGTCGCCGCGCCGGACCTTGACCGAAGTTCCCCCCGAAGAGGCGCCGTTCCCCGCATAGATCGTGAGCTTCTGCCCGGGGTGGATGTGCTTCCCGATGCGGTTCCACTTCTTCAGGTTGCTGGTCGACACCCGATACCGCTCCGCGATCTCCGACAACGTGTCGCCCTTCTTCACGCGGTACGCCACCTTGGACGGGCTGGAGGAGCCCGTGCGGCTCGACGCCCAGCTGGGCGGGTTGGCGCCGGAGCGTTGCCCCTGCGGAATGATCAGGTCCTGGTTGATCGACAGGAAGTGCCGGCTGCGCAGACGATTCGCCTCCACGATGGCCTGCACGGACGTGTGGTAGCGATCCGCGATGTGCGACAGCGTCTCGCCGCGACGGACCCGGTGCTGCGCCCAACGCACGCGCTTGTCCTCCGGAAGCTCGGCGATGGCACTCTGGGCCCGTGCGCCCGTGCCGGCCGGGACCCGGACGGCGAAGGCTTCCTCGTCCGGCGGGCTGCAACCGCGTACCAGGGAGGGGTTCAACTCGGCCACCGTGCGTGCATCCGTACCCGCGGCCTCGGCCAGGACCTCGAAGTCCACGCAGAAGTCCACGCGGACCGTTTCCCACTCCGGGAGCGTCTCGTTGGAGACGTGGAAACCGTACTTCTCCGGATCCGAACCGAGGATCATGGCCGCGTAGAATTTGGGAATGTGGTTGCGGGTCTCGCGCGGCAGCCGAAGCTTCCAGAAATCCCGCGTCTTCTGGCTTCGGATCTGCTTGCGCACGCGCCCTTCGCCCACGTTGTAGGCCGCCAGCACGAGCTCCCAGTCCTCGAACTCCTCGTACAGCTCCACGAGGTAGCGCGCCGCCGCGTCCGACGACTTGACGGGATCGCGGCGTTCATCGATCCACCAGTCCGAACGCAGGCCGTAGCGGCGCCCGGTGCTTCGCACGAACTGCCACAGCCCCACGGCGTGGGCCCAGGAGTACGCATCGGTGTTGAAGCCGCTCTCGATCATGGCGTGGAATGCGAGCTCCGGCGGGAGGCCGTGCCGCGCGAACGTCTCGTTGAAGATGCGGTCGTAGCGGGACTTGCGCGAGAGCCAACGCTGGTAGACGTCGCGCCCGTCCTTCAGGAAGTACTTCATCCAGCGATCCACGTCGCGGTTGCTGGCCGGCGTGATGGCGCCGTGCCGGACTTCCCAGCCCACCGGATGCCGGACCACGGTCGCCTCCTCGGCCAGGGCGAGTTCGGGCGCGGTCTCCGCCGCGATCTCGTCGATCCGGGTCAGGAAGTAGGCCGACTTGTCGAGGAGGTTCTCCGCGTCACGGGCCACGAAGTCGGCCACGGTCTCGGAGCCGGCGAACGCCAGCGACTCCCGGACGGAATAGAAGTGCGAGGTGGCGGTCTCGTAGTCCTCGGCCACGAACGCCCGGACGCCCTGGAAGTAGACCGTCTGTGCGGTGGAGAGCGCCTGGTGGACGTCAGCGAGTTCCTCGCTCTGGCTCGCCGTGAGGTCCACGGGAGCCAGGGCGGTCGGCGGGGGCGCAGAAGCGCAGCCGGTCAGCAGGCCGAACCCGGCCAACATCCCGAGACCGGCAAAGGCGCGAATCATGGGGGACAAACGCAATTTGGGCTGCTCCTGGGATCCGGGCCGCATGGCTTCGCGCGACTGGCCGGGTGCGATGGGTTTCCTCTTACGAGACCATCGGCAGTCCCGAAGGTCCGGCTGAAGGAGGGCTCAGCCGGAACCACTCCGAGCCGTTAGAATCGGCAAGATTGTACCACCCGTCAACGCCCCTTCGCGCTTTTCGCGAGTGCTTGTCGGGCCAATTCGAATCCGGGGTCGGTCTCCACGGCCCGCTGCCAGGCCACCCGGGCCTTATCGCGTTGCCCGAGCTGCTCCCAGGCCACGCCGAGATTGTGCCACGTGGAAGCGTCCGGGACGTCCTCCTGGAGGATCTTCTCCAGATGGGGGATGGCCAGCTCGGCGCGCCCCAGCCGGATGTACGCGCTGGCGAGTTCGTAGCGGGGAACGCGATCGTTGCGGTGCGGCGGCAATTCCAGACATTTCCAGAAGGAATCCGCGGCGTCCGAGTCCCGGCCCATCGCCGTGTAAAGAATGCCGAACGTCTGGTAGATGTCCTTGTTGTTCGGGTCCTTCGCCAGTGCCGCCCGGAGCGTACGCAGCGCTTCCTCGAACCGGTTCGAGTAGAACTGCGACTGCGCCTGCTCCAGCAGGTTCTGGACGTGGATCATGCGCTTGGGGTCCGGAGCGTCCGGCCGCACGTCCACGGTGGTGGTCACGTA
The DNA here is from genome assembly GCA_021604925.1 of Gemmatimonadota bacterium. Taxonomy (GTDB): domain Bacteria; phylum ARS69; class ARS69; order ARS69; family ARS69; genus BQJX01. The sequence continues at coordinate 1,358 of BQJX01000271.1, read as the reverse complement.
GCCCAGGCTCTCCAGCGCCGCGCGGGACGACTCATCCAGCGACTCCGAGGCTGCTTCGCCGGTCTCCGCCGCCAGGGCGTCCACCCGGTCGGCCAGATCCGCCGCAATGTCCGGATAGTCGTCGATGACGTTCCGGGTCTCGCCCGGGTCCATCTCCAGGTCGTAGAGCTCCGGGGTCGGCGCGGACACGTACTTCCATCGGCCGTCCTGCACCGCCATCAGCGGCGCCCAGCCGTGATGATAGAGCGCGTAGAGGCTCTCCATGTACGCGGGGGCGGTCTCGCCCCGGAGCCGCGACGTGCCCGAGCCGGGAGCCTCGTCGGGGGGAAGCCCCAGCAGGTCGAAGACCGTGGCGGGAAGGTCCAGCGTGGGAAACGTGGCCGGATGCGCACCCGGCGACAGCTCCCGGGGAGCCGGCCAGATGATCGCGGGCACCTGGATGGTGGCTCCGTAGATGAACAGGCCGTGGGTCGCCTCGTCGTGGTCCCCGCGGCTCTCGCCGTGGTCCGCCAGCAGAACCACCCACAGGTCGTCGATGGCGGCCTGCGCGGACCGAACGGCCTGGCCCAGGAATCGATCCGTGTACGCGGCCTCCGCCAGGTACGTGTCCTGTCCGGATGCCTGCACGAACGGTCGCGGCGCATCGTGCGGCGTGTGCGCGTCGAACAGATGGACCCAGGAGAACGTGCGCTCGGTCGGGTCCAGCGAACTCCACCATTCGGCGGCCGCCGCGGCCACGCGATCCCCCCGGCGTTGCGCCATCAGGATGGCCGTGCCGGCGCCGTCCACTCGATCGTCGTACACCTCGAACCCCTGGGCCAATCCGAAGCGCTCGTCCAGCGGGAACGCGGCCACGAATGCCCCGGTGCGCAGACCGCGCTCCCGGAGGTCGGCGGTCAACGTGGGCACCGCGTCCGGAAGCCGGAAGGTTCCGTTGTCGCGTACGCCGTGGGCGGGCGGCGTGAGGCCGGTCAACATGGTGGAGTGGGAAGGCAGGGTCAGCGGGCTGGACGAAAGGCCGCTGCGAAACTGCGTTCCCGTGCGCGCCAGGCGATCCAGATGGGGCGTGCGGCCCCCGGGGTGTCCGCCGCTGCCGGAGATGTCCGCGCGAAACGTATCCAACGAGACGAAGAGCACCGAGGACCGATCGCGATCCGGCGGCGGCGCGGCCGCGGTGCTCCCGTCGCGCGGCGCGGGTGCCCTTCCGCATCCGAGCATCGTGATCACGGTGAGGGCGGCCAGCCAGCCGGTTCTGGCAAGGGCGTGCGTCACGGCGTGTTTCCTCCATCCAGCCCCGGCTTCACCATGGGATGCTCCGGGGCGAGTTCCGCCGCCCGTTGCCAGAGCCGCTCGCCCTC
>BQJX01000270.1 GCA_021604925.1 Gemmatimonadota bacterium | reverse complement strand
GCACGAGTTGCCACGATCCGCACGCGTCCGATTTCCCGAGCCAGCTGAAGAAGCGGGAGGTCAGCCTCTGCAGCGACTGTCACGCGCCGGTCGAGGAGTGGCTGGCGAGTCCGGTCGTTCACGAACCCCTCTCGGACGGGGACTGCCAGGCCTGCCACGAGTCGCATGGCTCCGAGGTGGGCAGCCTGCTGACCGACGGCGTTCCGGCGCTCTGCTTCGAGTGTCACACCGCGGATGCGTCCTTTGCGAAGGCACACCGGCGGCGGAACATCCGCGAATCGGACTGCACGGCGTGTCACGATCCGCATTCCGGTTCATTGCCGGGCCTGTTGAGGAAGAACCAGCACAAGCCGTTCGCCGGCGGGGAGTGCAGCCGCTGTCACGGGGACCAGACCTCCGACGGCACGTTCACCATCGCGGGCGACGTGAAGCCGCTGTGCAACGAGTGCCATCGCGGCCTGGACCAGTTCGAGGAGAAGGCGTTCCACGGACACCTGACCGAAGGGGAGTCCTGCCTCAGCTGTCACAACTCCCACGCTTCGAACGTGGATGCGCTGCTGGCCGCCGAGCAGAAGGTCCTCTGCATGCGGTGCCACTTCAACGAAGCGGGTCGCAAGGAGAAGTCTGCCTACCTGACCCACGACGGCATGGACTGCGTGGAGTGCCACGCGCCGCACGGCTCCGACAACCGGCAGTACCTGAACAGCCTGGAGGTGGACCTGTGCGCCCGGTGTCACGAAGGAGCGCATCGCGTGTCCCATCCCGTGGGACCGGACATCATCGACGTGCGAACGGATGAACCGGTCACCTGCCTCAGCTGCCACACCCTCCACGGCAGTGGCTACGAGAACTACCTCACGCTGGATCCGGAAATGGATCTGTGCATCCAGTGCCACAAACGATGAGACGCATCCCCAACGGATAGCCGCTCCGCTGCACCGCGCCGCCGTACCTGGGCGGCGGCGCGGCGCAGTGCAACAAGCGGGGGATGGGCCGAGCCGGGGCGCGCCGCAGCGCGCCCCGCAGTTGGTGGCGTCCGGTCCCTAGGAAGAAGCGGAATCGTCCGGCGGGTGAGGGACCCGCTCGGTATCCGCCGGGTGCTCGTGCTCGTACATGGCCACCGGCATGTTCCCGTGAATCCAGGACGGGTTCCCCGGGTAGATCTCCGGATTGAAGATGGTGGCGTACGAGTGCCAGATGGCAACCGCCAGGGTGGCCAGGACCGCTTCGTAGAAGTGGATCACGAGCACGACCTCCAACACCTCGCTGGAAACGTACTGGACCACGAAGTTGTCGAACCACAGCATGAGTCCGGACACGAACATGATCACGGTGCCCCAGATCAATGCCCAGTACTCGCCCTTTTCCACGTAGCTGAATCGGCCGAACCGCGGCCGGCTCTTGGACCGCCCCAGGTTGAACAGGAGCATATCCCGGAACTGATACAGATCCTGGAGGCCGGGTGCCATGTCCCGCATGAACTGTCGGCCCCGGGCGGTCAGCAGGTAGGCCAGGTGCCACAGGCTGGCGAAGGCCAGGACGACCCCGGAGATCCGATGCACCACCCCGCGAACCTTGAAGCCGCCGTCCCACCCGAAGAGGAAGTCGAACAACCCGAGGTCCGAGTACCGAAGCGCGAAGCCCGAGAGGACCAGGAGCATGAAGGAGCTGGCCAGCATGGTGTGCTGGAACAGTTCGTTCTTGTTCATCCGACGCCGCTGCGGCACTGAGTGCGCCGACCGCATGTTCCGCAGGAAGTCGGTGACGGTGTAGAAGAGCATGGTTCCGATCACGGCAACGATGAGGAGCACGTAGACGGTGGCGAAGAACTGCGCCCACCCGGTCCGCGTGTCGCTCTCGGGAACGTGGATTCTCATGCTGGCCATCGCGGGGCTGATTCCGGGGTGGCATCCGGCGCACGTCTGCTGAAGATTGGCGGGATTCACGGAGGACCGCTCGTCCATCCGCGGGAGGATGAGGTGGCTTCCGTGGCACGACGAGCAGTTTGCCACCTTGGTGTCGCCGGCGCCGCTCTTCCGGCCGTGATAGGCGTCCACGAACGACTTCAGGCGTTCGGTGGGACGCCCGTACTTCTCCCGGAGAACCGCGGAATCGTGGCACGGGGCACAGGTGGACTCCGCCACCTGGGTCGGGCTGACCCGGGACTCGGGATCGTCCGTGGCCAGGATCCCGTGCTCGCCGTGGCAGCTCGTGCACACGGGAGTGGCCGTCTCCCCGCGCGCGGCCAGCTGACCGTGGATTCCCTCCCAGTACTCCTGCTCGATGATCTTGTGGCACTGGCCACACGTGTTCGGAACCCGGAAGTGGTTGATGGTGGATTCGGGGTTGCCGGGTCCGTAGATCTGGTGCGAAGAGCCATCGGTGGCGTGGCAGTCGCTGCACGTGGCGGAGAAGTCGACGATCCCCGCGGCCCTCCCATGCACGCTCTTCTCGTACATCGCCACCGGCTCGCTGAGGCGGATGCCGTGCTTCTCCGCGAGGTCCCCATTGCTGTGGCACGTGCCGCACGTCTGGGGGAGATTCTGACGATGAGCCAGGGACTCCCGGTCGCTGGGGGCCAGGATCTCGTGGGTCCCGTGGCAATCGGCGCACCCGGGGATGTCATCGTCCTCGCCGACCACGGAACGGCCGTGCAGCACGTACTGCTCCGCCGCGTCCTCGTGGCACTCGCCGCACTGGACGGCCGGGAGCAGGTCGTCGTGGGGCAGGTCCTCGATGCCGTCATGGCAATCGATGCAGTCGAACCCCTCGTGGACGGAGCGGGCGAGAAGGTCCTCGGTCACGACCGCGATGTCGTCGTCGCCATCGGTGTGACAGTCGGCGCAGTCGGCCGTGCTGATGTCCTGGGCCGGGCACGTGACCGGGCCCATCCACGCGGCCAACAGGAGTGTGATCGGCGCGATTCTAAAAAGACTCACAGCGTTTCCCTTCGGATGAGCCGTCGGACGGCTGCGGAAGCGAAATGGGGTCTACAGCTGCCCTGGAGTCCCCTTGGCAATCGGAGTGCTCCGAGCGCCCCAAGGTACCCGTTCTGGGCCGAAAAGCGAGAGTTCAGTCGGCAATTCCCTCTGTACGCAATTCCCGCAATCCGGTCGCCGGGCCGTGGATTTCGTCGTCTCCAATCTGGACTACCCGGTCGGCTATGGGTATCTTCTGACCGTAGGGTTGTCTTGACCATCTCCGAGTGAGGGGGAGAGCCGTGAAGAGTCTTGTGGTGGTTTCGGCGCTGGTGTTCAGCTTGTCGGTGCTGGTGAGCCCGGTGGGTGCCGAGGAGAAGTTCGACTTCGTGGGTGTGAAGAAGTGCAAGGTTTGCCACAAGAAGCCGGCTTCGGGCGAGCAGTTCGGCATCTGGCAGAAGGGACCGCACGCGAAGGCCTTTGAGACGCTGGCCGGCGAGAAGGCCATGGCGGAGGCGGCCAAACTGGGAATCAAGAATCCGCAGGAAGCCCCCGAGTGCCTCAAGTGCCACGTCACGGCGTTCCCGGTAATGGGAGACCTGGCCAACCAGAAGATCACGATGGAAGAGGGCGTGTCGTGTGAGAGCTGCCACGGCGCCGGAAGTGCCTACTACAAGAAGAAGACGATGGTGGCACTCACGGCCGGCGAGATCGAGCCGGGCCCGGTCGGACTCACGGTGATCGATGAGGCCACCTGCAAGCGCTGCCACACGCCGGAGGGGAACTCCTTCTACAAGGAGTTCGACTTCGCGACGGCCGTGAAGAAGATCGCGCACCCGATCCCCGAGGGAGGAAGCGGCGCCTCGGGTGACGAGGACGACGGCGACGAATGACCCGCAAGCGCTCCGGGGCGGACGTTGAGTCTCCGAGCCGGCGCGGTCTGCTGGAGATGCTGCTCGGAGCCAGTCTGGCCGGGCTGGTCACGTCCGTCGCCTACCCGGTGATCCGCTACCTCGTGCCGCCGGAAGAGGCAGGGGACACCGGGGCGTCGGTGATGGTCGGGCGCGTCGAGGAGTTCGCCCCGGACAGCGGTCGGATCTTCCGATTCGGCAGGAAGCCGGGACTGTTGATCCGAACCGCCGAGGGCGAGTTCCGGGCCTTCGGCGCCACCTGCACCCACCTCGACTGCACCGTGCAGTACCGTCCGGACTTCGGCGTGATCTGGTGCGCCTGCCACAACGGGCGCTACGATCTGGCGGGCAAGAACATCAGCGGTCCACCCCCTCGACCGCTGCCGGAGTTCCGCGTCGACATCCGGGATGGCGAGATCCATGTCTCCCGCGTCGCCTGAACCTCCCGAAGCCCGCCGAGCGCTAGGCCGCCGCACGTACGCATGGCTCGACGAACGGCTCGACCTGGGCTCGGTCGTTGCGGCTGCCCGCCACAAGACCGTGCCGATCCACCGCAAGTCGGTCTGGTACTACTTCGGCGGGGTTACGCTGTTCCTGTTCCTGGTCCAGGTGGCGACCGGACTGCTGCTGATGCTCTACTACCGGCCCGGCCCGGACAGCGCGTTCGAAAGCGTGCAGTTCATCCTGGCAAAGGTCGAGTTCGGGTGGCTCGTACGCGCGATCCATTCCTGGTCGGCGAATCTCCTTCTGTTGGCCGCGTTCGTGCACATGTTCAGCGTGTTCTTCGGGCGTGCCTACCGGAAACCGCGTGAACTGACCTGGGTCACCGGCGTCGTGCTGCTGCTGATCTCGTTCGCGTTCGGATTCAGCGGATACCTGCTGCCCTGGAATGAGCTCGCGTTCTTTGCGACCAAGGTGGGGACGGACATGATGGGAGTCGTTCCGCTCATCGGCAAGCCGCTCCTCACTCTCCTGCGGGGCGGCGAGGACGTGACCGGTCTCACCCTGTTCCGCTTCTACGGAATCCACGTGGCCGTGCTCCCGGCGGTCATGACGGCGGTGCTCATCGTGCACCTCGCCTTGGTCCAACGCCAGGGCATGAGTGCTCCCGAGAAGTGGGAGTCCGAGCCGCCGGCGAAGCGGCGGACGATGCCCTTCTTCCCGAACTTCCTGCTTCGCG
>BQJX01000269.1 GCA_021604925.1 Gemmatimonadota bacterium | reverse complement strand
CTCCGCCGCCGACAGCCGCGCCGCGTGCTCCAGCGCCGTCCGCTGCGCTCGCGCTCGCAGGATCGCCCACACGATCCCGGCCCCGACCAGCGCGCCGCCCGCCGCCGCCAGCGCCAGGCGGAGCACGTTCCCTTCCATCATTCCGCTTCCCCCCGTTTGCCGGCGGTGGCCGTTGCGCCCGCCCCCACCCTGTCCGGATCGATTCCGAGTTTTCTCATGCGGCGCCACAGCGTGGACCGATCGATTCCCATCAGTCGGGAGGCCCGCGTGCGATTCCAGCCGCTGCGCTCCAACGCGTCCAGCACGCGTTCGCGTTCCCCGACGGGCTGACCCGGCGTGGCCTCCACCGCCGTGAGCAGCTCCCTCGGCAGGTCCAGGAACCCGAGTTCGTCGCCGCGGCTCTTCACGATGGCGTGCTCGATCGCGTTGCGCAGCTCCCGCACGTTGCCCGGCCAGCGGTGATCCATGAGGATGCGCAGCGCGTCGGGTGACACGCCCCGCACCGACTTGCCGGACACGGAGCGCAACTCCTCCAGGAAGTGCGACACGAGCGCGGGAATGTCCTCGCGCCGGTCCCGGAGCGGAACGATGGGAAGCGGGATCACGTTCAGCCGATAGAACAGGTCCTCCCGGAACTGCCCCGCGTCCACCAGCTGGCGCAACGGCCGATGCGTGGCCGCCAGAATGCGGACGTCCACCGTACGCACGCGGTTCTCGCCGACCCGTTCGATCTCGCGCTCCTGCAGAACGCGCAGCAGCTTGACCTGGATGCGCCCCGGCAGATCGCCGATCTCGTCCAGAAGCAGCGTGCCTCCGTCCGCCATCTCGAACCGGCCGCGACGGTCGTGCGTGGCGCCGGTGAACGCCCCTTTGGCGTGTCCGAAGAGCTCGCTCTCCAGCAGGCCTTCCGACAGCGCCGAACAGTTCACCTTGACGAAGGGTCGACCGGCGCGCGGGCTCGATCGATGGATGGCGTCGGCCACGAGTTCCTTGCCGGTGCCGCTCTCGCCCTGGATCAGCACGGTGGAGTCGCTGGACGCGACCTGGTCGATCAGCCGGTAGAGCTCCTGCATGGCGTGGCTGGTGCCGACCAGGGCATGCATCCGCGAACGAAGGTCCAGCGTGGCCTCCAGTTCGCGCTCGCGCGTCACGTCGCGGAGGACCACCACCGCGCCCGCCACCGTTCCATCCCGATCGAAGAGCCGGCTGGTCGTGAGAAGAACCCGGAGTTCCCCGTCCTTTCCCACCGTCAGCAGATTCTCCCGCCCGGCCGCCCCGCTGCCGCTCCCGGAGACCGTCTCCCGCAGCTGCTCCTCCACGTTCCAGAGACGCCCCTGCAGCAACTCGCCCGCCGCACGACCGGCCGCCTCTTCCGAGGAAAGTCCCAGCATGGCCTGGGCCGACCGGTTCAAGTGCCCTACCCTGAGATCAGCATCGAGCGTGAGAATGCCGTCGGCGACGCTGTGGAAAATGGCCTCCATGTTGGCCTTCTGGGCCATGCAAAGGTCCAGGCTGCCGGGGCGATCCATGGGCGTCTCCAGGCTGTTGCACCCGCAACGTTCTGTTGCAGAGAAATGTTGCGACACGCAACGCCTGGAACGTACGCCGCCACCAGATCGCTGTCAAGGGCGCTTTCGGCGGCTCCCCAGGCCCGATTCGACGAGGGACCAAAGTGGCCCGACAGTTGCGCTATCGCAGGGAAACTCGAACTTCCGAGGAGGCTGCGTGAAGGCTCTACTCCTGAGAATGGCCCTGGGGCACCCCAAGATCGTGATCGCGGTCGCGGCGCTGCTGACCCTGGGGTTTGCCGCGCTGATCCCCCGGGTCCAGGTGGACACGGATCCCGAGAACATGCTGCCCGCCGAGGAACTCGCCCGGGTGAGCCACAATGAAGTGAAGGGCGCGTTCGGCCTGCACGACTACCTGGTCGTGGGAATCGTCCGTGAGGGCGAACACGGTGTCTTCCGACCGGAGACGCTGGCCCGCGTCAACGAACTCACGGACGCGATCCTGGATCTCGACGGCGTGATCGAGGGCGACGTGGTGGCCCCGTCCGCCGTGGACGACGTGTTCACGGAAGATGCGGTCCTGCGCGTCGACACGCTCATGGAGAGCGCTCCAGAAACCGTGGCCGACTCCCGGCGCGTCCTGGAGCGCATCCGGGCCAATCCGTTCCTGCGCGGCCGGCTCGCGTCGGATGACGGCCAGGCGCTCGCCCTGTTCATTCCGCTGGAGTCCAAGGAGGTCGCCCACGAGGTGGGCGGCGAGATCCAGGCCATCATCGACGGGCTCGGCGGCGACGAGGACTACCACCTGGCCGGGATTCCGCTGGCCGAGGATCGCTTCGGCAACCAGATGTTCCTGCAGATGGCCATCGGTGGTCCGGCCGCGTTCCTGGTCATTTTCCTGCTCATGTGGGCGTTCTTCCGCAACGTGCGTCTGGTGATCGCACCCATGCTCCTGGCCATGATGAGCGTGATCTGGACGATGGGCGGTCTCATCGGGCTGGGGTTCACGGTCCACATCATGAGTTCCATGATCCCCGTATTCCTGATCCCGATCGCGGTTCTCGATTCGATCCACGTGCTCAGCGAGTTCCACGAACGTTACCCGCGGCTTCGCAATCGGGAACAGGCGATGCGGGAGACCATCGACGAACTGTTCACACCCATGAGCTACACGTCGATCACCACGATCGTCGGATTCGCGTCGCTCATGCTCACGCCGATTCCCCCGGTGCAGGTGTTCGGCGCCGCGGTCTCGTTCGGCGTGGCCACGGCGTGGCTGCTGTCCATGACCTTCCTGGTGGCGTACGCACAGCTCATCCCCGAGAAGACGCTCGAGTCGTTCGGGCACCGCGAGGAGAGCGGCGGCATGGTGGGAGCGCTGGCCGGCGGGATGCGCAAGGTCGCGCTGGGCCGCCCGCGCCTCGTGCTGGTCGCCGGCGTCCTCTTCTTTGCCGTGTCGGTGGTTGGACTCACCCGCATCCAGGTCAACGACAACCCCGTGAACTGGTTCCGCTCCGATCACCCGGTGCGCGTGGCGGATCGCGTGATGAACGAGCACCTGGCCGGCACCTACCTCGCGTACGTGTCCCTGCAGACCGACGACCCGGACGCGTTCAAGAGCCCGGAGCTCTTGGGCTGGGTGGACGGATTCCAGCGTCACCTCGAGCAGGACGAGAACGTGGGCAGCACCACGTCCATCGGAGACGTGGTCAAGAAGGTCCGCTGGGAACTGATGGGTGACCCCGCGGAAGCAATCCTGCCCGACACGGCGGATGAGATCGCCCAGGAGATCTTCCTCTACGAGATCTCCGGCGGCGATCCCGAGGACCTGTTCAAGCTGATCTCTCCGGACGCCGCCCGCGCGAACGTCTGGATCCAGATGCGGCACGGCGAGAACCAGGACGTCGCCCGGGTGGTGGCGCACGCCGACGAGTACCTGCAAACGGCGCCGCCCGGAGTCCACGTGACCTGGGCCGGGCTCCCGTACATCAACATCGTCTGGCAGGCCAAGATGGTCAGCGGCATGGGCAAGGCGCTGTCCGGCAGCTTTGTCGTGGTCTTCCTGATGATGGCGTGGCTCTTCCGGTCGGTTCGACTGGGACTGCTCTCCATGGTCCCGCTTACCGCCACGATCGTGCTTGTGTACGGGGCGATCGGTTGGATGGGCAAGGCGTACGACATGCCCATCGCCGTGCTCTCCTCGCTGGCACTGGGGTTGTCCGTGGACTTCTCCATCCACTTCCTGCAACGCACCCGCGAAGCGTTCGACGAGACCGGTTCCATTCAACATGCGCTGGACGACGTCTTCGGAGCGCCGGGGCGCGCCATCCTGCGCAACGTGTTCGTGATCGCGATCGGCTTCGTGCCCATGTTCTTTGCGAACCTGGTCCCGTACGTCACGGTGGCGGTCTTCTTCTTCCTGATCATGCTGATCTCGGGTTTCACCACCATGATCTCGCTTCCGTCGATCCTGAAGATCACCGGCGGCGGATTCCTGAAGAGTGGAGGCAAGGCAATGCGACCTGCAAAGAGCGCCGCGGCCGTCGCGATCGGGGGCCTGCTGCTGGCCGGCCTCGCGTCGCCCACCGTGGCCCAGGACACCCCCGACGCCAACGCGCTGATGAAGGCATCCCACCTGGCGATGTACTACGCCGGGGATGACGGGAGCGCCACCGTCACCATGGAACTGACCGGCAAGAGCGGCAAGACTCGCACGCGGAGCTTCGTGATGCTGCGCCGCGACGAGGAGGACGGCGGGCCGCAGAAGTACTTCACGTTCTTCTTCGAGCCCAGCGACGTGCGCCGCACCACGTTCATGGTCTGGAAGGACCCGGTCGAGGACGACTCGCGCTGGATCTACGTTCCGGCGGTGGACCTCGTGAAGCGGATCTCCTCCAAGGACAAGGGTTCCTCGTTCGTAGGCAGCGACTTCTCCTACGAGGACGTCTCCGGGAGAACGTGGACGGAGGACGCGCACGAGTATCTGGGCACCGACACGATCAACGATCGGTCCGCGCACAAGATCCAAAGCACGCCGCTGGAGAAGGACAGCTTCGCGCGGAAGATCACGTGGGTGGACCAGGAGACGTCGCTGCCGCTCAAGGAGGAGTACTACGATCACAAGGACCGGCTGGAGCGCGTGTTCCTGGCGGAGAAGATCGAGACGATCGACGGCTTCGCCACGGTGACCCTGCGCAGCATGGAGAACGTGCGCAAGCAGCACCGAACGACGGTCACGTTCTCGGAGGTCCGGTTTGACGAGGGAATCGAAGACGATCTGTTCACGGAGCGGCACCTCAAGAGCCCGCCCCCGGAGATCGCGGGGCGAGGTCAGTGATGGCCGGCACGCAGAGAGGCTGGCGGCCGCTGCGCTCCCTCGCAGCGGCGCTCCTGCTCGCGGTTCCGGGAGGCGCCGCCGCCGAGGCCGAGATCCACGGGTTCGTGGAGGCGGCGGCCGGGGTGCGCGCGGGATCCTCGGACGTCCAGATCGCGGATGACTACACACT
>BQJX01000268.1 GCA_021604925.1 Gemmatimonadota bacterium | reverse complement strand
AGAGCGTCAGCAACCGGTCCGGCATGCCCTGGGGCCCCGGCGTCAGCACCTCACAGGCCTCGTCGCCCCAGGTGAAGCACTCCCGCGCCCCGCCCCACGACCACGTGGTCAGGCCGGCGGCCACGTGCGCTTCCCGCACGGGGCTCCGCGGGTCGAGCGCTCGGCGCGAGTCGTTCGTTGCGGATTCGTCCACGAAGTGGATCTCCTGGTGGTTCCGGGAAAGGGAGAGCCCCGCTCTTTCCATCGGCGCGCGCGCGAAAGGTCTGAACGGATGTCGGGCGGTTGGGCGACTCCAAAGCCGGACCGACGCATCCACCTTGGCGCCTTTTTCGGTCCGGCCCTCAGAGAACCGGGGCAACGTGCCGATACACGTCCGAGACCCGATCTCCAACGAGAGGCGTGCGCTTCGTGCGAGTGAAAACCGAAAGGGCCGTTGCATGAGTTCCCGGATCCTGGTCGTCGACGACGAAGAGAGCCTGCGACTGATCGTGTCCGAGGTCCTTCTGGAAGAAGGTCACGAGGTCGCCACCGCCGCAAGCGCAGAAGAGGCGCTGCGAACCTTCCGGGAGCAGCCGTTCGACATCGTGATCACCGATATCGTGATGGGCGGTCTGAGCGGGCTCGATCTGCTCGACGAGGTCCGGAGAATCGACGCCGACACGGTCGTGATCATCATGACCAGCCACGCGTCCGTGGAGTCCACCACGCGCGCGTTGCGGGCCGGCGCCTACGATTTCCTGACCAAGCCGTTCGACGAACTCGAGTGGATCGTGGCCGTCGCCAAGCGCGCCGAGGAGAAGGTGGCGCTGGTCCGGGAGAACCGGCGCCTGGTTCGGGACCTGATGAGCAGCGCCCAGGAACTGCAGAAGGCGAACGTGTCACTGCAGACGCTCGCCGACAGCCTCAAGGACCAGGCCGACAAGGATGGCCTGACCGGGCTGTTCAATCACCGGTACTTCCGCGAGCAGTTGGTCCGGCAGATCAGCCTGGTCGAGCGAAGCGGCGAGACGCTATCGATCCTGTTCATGGATGTGGACCACTTCAAGCACTACAACGACACCCATGGGCACCTGGCGGGTGACCAGGTCCTTCGCCAACTGGCGGAGATGCTCACGGCGGAGTTGAAGAGCCCGGCGATCGTGGCCCGGTACGGCGGCGAGGAGCTCGTGGCCCTGATCCCCGGGCTCGAAAAGGCCGCGGCGATCGGGGTGGCGGAGTCGATCCGGCGGCTCGTGGAGGAGTTCCCGTTCCACGGTCGGGAGTCCCAGCCGCTCGGCCGGGTCACCCTGAGCATCGGAGTGGCCACCTACCGCGATGACGGCACGGAGACCCAGCAACTGATCAACTCGGCGGACGAGGCCCTCTACCAGGCCAAGCACCGAGGGCGGAACCTGACCGCCGGCTGATCCGACCGCGCGTGACCTCCCCGGGCGGCGAATCAGGAAACCCGCACCGCCGCTCACTCTCCGGGCAGAAACCTCGGCTCTCCGGGCCCAAGCCTCCGCATTTCCGGCGCTTCCGGTCCTCCCGCTCGCCCGCCATCGTGAAATTTTTGCACATCCTTCCTCGAAAAGTGCAATTATTACAAAAGCACGCCCCCCCGGTCCGACGCCGGCGGAGGCGAGACCGCCCGGGATGCCCTCGTAGGCGCTCTGGACGCTCGCGGCCCCGCCCGCCCGGAAAATGGCCCGAATCTGCTAGCACGGAGAGTGCCTGATCTATCGAGGAAGTGAAGATTTTCAACAGATCCTCCCTGCGAGACGCGGATCGCCAGCCGGGCGATCGTGGACTCGCAGGTTTCGGCGGAGCAACCCACTGATCATGTCCACCTACCCTTCCGACGAGACCCGCGCACTGGCCCTGGACCTGCGGGCCGCCGATCGCGCGCGGCTTCGTCGGTTGCTGCAGGGCGCGCTGATCCACGATCTGAAGGCGCCGTTGAACACCGCGACCCTGCTGCTGGATCTGCTGGGTCGATCCCTGAGCCAGGGAACTCCTTCCGAGGAGGCTCGCTGGCGTCAGGTCGAGAACGTGGAAGAGATCCGCCGGGAGCTGCGTCGGCTCGTGGAGGCCCTGCCGGGCCTTCTGTCGCTGCCCGAGCCCACGGCGGGACAACGCGAGACCATCGATCTGGTCGAGCGGTTGCCGTGGATGCTGCGTCTGCTCCGGCAGCAGGCGCTCCTCCGTGGGGTGCGGATCCGAACCGAGCTCCCGGAATCTCCCCTGCCGGTGATCTCCATCGACAGCGGAGTGGAGCACGTGTTCCTGGGAGTGGCGGTCAACGCGTTGGAGGCCATGGCGAACGGCGGCACGCTCTTCGTCAGCGCCCGACGGACCAAGGGGGAAGTGCAATGGGTGGTGGAGGACGATGGTCCGGGGTTGCCGATCGAGTGGGGCGACCGGGTGTTCGAGAGGCACGTGTCGACGAAGGAGGGGCGGTCGGGACTCGGACTCGCGATCGCCCGGGAAATCGTCCTGGAACACGGGGGGACGATCCATCTGGGACCGGGAGAATTCAGCGGAACGCGCGCCGAGATCCGCTGGCCCGCCGCCAAGCCGATCCCGGCCATCCTCACGCAGGAGAGCGACGAATGCCGCACGCCCTCCTGATCGACGACGATCCGGGGAGCCTCCGCGCCCTGGCCGAATGGGTGGAGCAGGAAGGCTTCCAGGTTCAGACCGCCGAGACCCTGGAGCAGGCCCGCGCCGCGCTGCTCAGCCACGAGCCGGACCTGGCCATCATCGATCTGTACCTGCCCGATGGAACCGGCCTGGAACTCCTGGATGATCTCAAGGAATCGCCGCACATCCAGGTGCTGGTGGTGACGGGCCAGGGATCCATCAACTCCGCCGTGGAAGCCATGCGCGGCGGGGCCGTGGACTATCTGACCAAGCCCATCGAGCCGCCGCGACTGCGTCGGATCCTGATGGGCGTGCAGAAGAGCCTGGAGCTCCGGCGCGAGATCGACGCGTTGCGCGGGGAGCTGCGGAGCCTGGGTCGCTTTGGCGAGATCCTGGGCGGATCGCAGTCCATGCAGACCATCTACGACCAGATCGAACGCGTGGCGCCCACCGACACCACCGTGCTGATCACGGGCGAAACCGGCACCGGAAAAGAAGTCGCCGCCCGCACGATCCACCGACTGAGCCTGCGCGCCAGCAAGGCGTTCCTGCCGATCAACTGCGGGGCCATGCCCCCCAATCTGATCGAGTCCGAGATCTTCGGGCACGAGCGCGGAAGTTTCACCGGAGCAGAAGGACGACGACAGGGGATCTTCGAGCGGGCGGACGGCGGCACGCTGTTCCTCGACGAGATCACGGAGATGCCGCTGGAACTGCAGGTGAAACTGCTGCGGGTCCTGGAGACCGGCGAGGTCACGCGCATCGGCGGGTCGGCGTCGCAGAAGGTGGACGTTCGCGTGATCTCGGCCACGAATCGCGCACCGAACGAAGCGGTCGCCAGCGGGAAACTCCGCGAGGACCTTCTCTACCGGTTGAACGTGTTCCCCCTGGAGCTGCCGCCGCTGCGCAACCGCGGCGAGGATGTCCGTCTGCTGGCCCAGGGCTTCCTGGACGAGCTCAACCGGCGGTCGGGAACGTCCAAGCGGATGACCGATCCGGCCTACGATCGACTGCGGCACCACCTGTGGCCGGGAAATGTCCGGGAGCTCAAGAACGTGGTCGAGCGGGCCTTCATCATGGCTCTGGAGGAAATCGGCCCCGACGACGTCCCCATCGGGCCCCGACGGCACGGGGCACCCGAGGGCGAAAATCTCACGTTCGAGGTGGGCACCTCCCTGGAGCAGTCCGAAAAGGCCCTGATTATCGCCACCCTGAAGCACCACGAGGGCAACAAGCGGGAGGCGGCCAAGGTCCTGGGAGTCAGCCTCAAGACCCTCTACAACCGCCTGAAGGACTACGGGAACGAGGAGGAGGAGGAGGCCGCGCGGCCGGATTCCGCCCGGGCCGGCTCCTAGCCGTCCGGCGGTCAGGCCGCCCGCACTCCTTGATCGACGGGGCATCCTGCTTCACAATAGCGGCCTTCCGATCGGACGGGGTCTTACCCGCCCGGTGCCCCGTCGAGGAGTTCCCGTGCCGACCAGTCCACAGCCATCGCTGCGCCTTTCGGGTGCGCCGGTTCGCGAAACCGTCCGCATCTCCGTCGAAAACGAGCTCCTGGGTCGCGCGACCGGGAACCTGCGCCCGTTCCTGCTTCGGGAAGGGCCGCACATGCCGCGTCCGCTGCGCGGCAAGACGTGGGATCGGTTGGAAGCGCTCGGCGAGACGTTCTTCGATGTGTCGCTCAAGCCCCGCCTCCGCTCCGAAGGCGTGGAGAAAGTGCGGAGCGCCGTTGCCGACGGCAAGTCGGTGATCCTGGAGAGCCGCGGTCTCGACCATGTCGTTCGTCCGCTCGCCCGCTACCTCGGCGTGCAACGCTTCGTGGCCCGTCGGCTCGAGTATCGCGACGGTGCCGCCACCGGGCGAAGTTTCACGGAGTTGCAGGAGCAGACCGTGGACCCGCTACCGCGCCCGTGTGCGGTGTTCGGCGACCCGGCCACGAACTACGCGCGACCCGAACATCTCTCCGTGCGGGAATCGCTCCGCGGTCGTCACCTGTTCCTGGTCGGCGGTTCGGGCTTCATCGGCAAGGTGTGGCTGGCCAGCCTGCTGCGGGATCTGCCGGAGCTGGATCGCGTGACCGTGCTGCTGCGTCGCAAGGGCGAGGTTTCCGCCGAAGCGCGACTCACGGCCATGCTGGACGAGTCGCCCGTGTTCGAGTCGCTGCGATCGTCGGGGCGGCAGCCCCTGCGCGAAGTGCTCGGCGATCGCATCCGCGCGGTGGACGGCGACGTGACCGCACCCAATCTGGGCCTGCAAGACGCGGTGGCGCGGGAGCTGTCCGACACGGTGGACGTGGTGGTGAGCTGCGCCGGCCTCACGGAGTTCAACCCGGATCTGCGCGACGCGCTCGCCGTCAACGTGGAGGGGATGATTCATCTTCTCGACTTCGTCCGCGAGAGTCGCCA